>JAHIWM010000178.1 GCA_018815765.1 Gammaproteobacteria bacterium
ATAATAATACTGACCTTTTTTGTAGAGAAAAGGGGCTTCCAGTTCAGCTGGCCCTGGCTCAGCATCATCTAAAAATGCAGGTCGCTCTGCTTTAGCCAGCGTACGCCACTGTTCAGGCTGCGCTATACGGGTTAAGGTTTTATCCAGTTTCACCAGTTTCAGTCCGCCCCAAAAGGAGCCAAAACTCATCCAGACCTGGCCTTGTTCATCCAGAATGATGGCAGGGTCTATCGCATTCCATAAATCACGTTGTGGCACAGACTGCAGCACTATGCCCTGATCTACCCATTGATACTTCGGATCTTTTGGATCCAAGCTGGTATTGACTGTGACCCCAATAGCCGAGGTGTTTTTACCAAAAGCGGAGATGGAGTAATACAGATAAAACTTGCCCTGATGCTGAAAAATATCCGGCGCCCAGATATGACCATCAAAGCTTGGGGATACGGATTTGGCCCAAGCAGGCTCACCTGCAAAAACACGACCGCCTAAACGCCAGTTTGTTAAATCGCTGGATTGATAAAAAGTAATGCCTGGCCCTGTACTGTATAAAAAATATTGGCCTTTTTCTTTGGCCAACACCGGATCATGAATACTGACTTGCTCGGCGTGAAGCGGGTTTATAAAAAGCATGCAGCCACTAAAAAGTGACAACTGAAGCAAAACAAAAAAAGAGTGAGGCTTGCTCATGCAGTCCATCCTGTTTTAGTTGAATTTGTATTACAAATAGCATAAGTTCAACTCAGCAAGCAATAAAATGCAGAAACACCACTGCCATTTGTTGCGCTGAACACAGCAGAATAAATCAAAAAATAACTATATAAACCAAATAGATAGATATTAATTAATGGCTGTAAAAACCAAGCTACTTTCTTACTTGTCAGCCAAATCCATTAGTAATACTATAAGATCATAAACAATATAAAACAGGTTTTAGCATCGGGATCCATCATGGCTTTGCGGCCAGGTGAGAAACACTGAGCATAAAACTGACCTAATCCACAGGGGAGTCGAATGGCAGGTTATAAACTATCTGTCATGGAGAAAATTGGCTTTGGTGCCGGAGATATGGCGGTCAATGTAGTAATTTCTTCCATGATGCTAATCATCACTTTTTTTTACACCGATATCTTTGGTTTAAAAGCCTCAGACGTTGCCATTTTATTTCTGGTGGTGCGGCTGATTGATGCAGTCACAGATCCATTAATGGGTATGCTGACCGATAAATTCACCACCCGCTGGGGTCGCTACCGGCATTATTTCCTGTTTATGGCGATCCCTTTTGGTATCTCGGTGTTTTTGACCTTTTCGACACCGGATCTGGATTACAACGGCAAGCTGGTCTGGGCTTACGCCACCTACATCTTCGTCACCCTGATGTTTACGGCCGTCACCATCCCCTATATTTCAATTATTGGTGTCTTGACCGACTGTCCAAAAGAGCGCTTATCCGCCAATGGCTACCGTTTATTTTTCGCCAAAATTGCTGCCTTTTTAGTCACTATCATAGTGCCAGTGTTAGCAGCGCAGTGGGGCGAAGGCCAGCTAGCCGCTGGGTATCAGGCCGCTATGGGTTTGATGGGTGCTATGGCCAGCTTATTGTTTTTATTCTGCTTTTTTAATACCACTGAGCGTTTGCAACATCAGGTGGAAACCAAACCTTTTTTCAGCCAACTAAAACTTTTACTAAAAAATGATCAGTGGCTGATTTTGTGTGCTGTTTGTATCACAGGCACTATTGGCTATGTCATTCGTGGCTCAGTGGCTGCCTATTACGCCAAGTATTATCTGGGTGGTGATGCCGCTTTGCTATCCGCCTTTTTATCTACCGGCGTGGTCGCCGCTATTCTGGCGATGGTGGCTTCGACCTGGATCACCAAGCATCATTGCAAAGTAAAACTGTTCCGTCTAAGCCAGATTGTCGTAGCTGTGTTAAGTGTGCTGCTGTTTGTACTGGTGAAACCTGGCGATTTATGGCTGGCTTTTGTGCTGTATTTTTTACTGTCTTTTGTCGTGGATTTGCATGCGCCAGTGTTCTGGTCGGCCATTGCCGAAGCCGTGGATTATGGCGAACACAAAACGGGTCAGCGTGTATCAGGTTTAGCTTTTGGAGGTATTTCGTTTTGCCAGAAAGCCGGTATGGGCATAGCGGGTTTTGTCGTCGGTAGCTTATTAACCTTCTTTGATTATCAGCCCGATCAAGTGCAAAGCGAATTCAGCTTATTGGGTATAGCACTGATGTTATCGGTGATCCCAGGCTTTTTCCATTTGCTAATGGGCCTTCTGATGTACAAATACAAAATTACTGACGGTTTTTATCAGGACATGGTGGCAGGCCAAATTCAAAGCCCAAAGCCTGATCAGGCAGCGCCTGCTGTCCAGTTGGTGAATGCCAAATAACTTTTTTATTAATAGCGCAGTGGAGTTTTTATGCGATTGTTAACGCCTTTAATTGAGCAGCGGGCCGACCCCTGCATTTATCGTCATAGCGATGGTTATTATTATTTTACCGCCTCAGTGCCGGCCTATGACAGAGTCGAGTTGCGCCGTGCCCGCACTATTGAAGAACTGCCTCAGGCAACCCCCATCACTGCCTGGTTAAAACCTGATACAGGGCCTTATTCGGAGCTTATTTGGGCGCCGGAAATTCATTTTCGCCAAGGTGCCTGGTATATCTACTTTGCTGCGGCTCCTAGTCGCGAGATTAAAAACAAACTGTTTCAGCATCGTATGTACGTGATTTGCTGCAAAGATGCAGATCCTACCTCGGGGCAATGGCAGTTTTTAGGGCAAGTTGATACCAGCATCGATACATTTTGCCTCGACGCTACCACCTTTGAACATCAGGGTCAGCTGTATTATCTGTGGGCGCAAAAAGATAATCAGATTGAAGGCAACAGCAATTTATATATTGCCACTATGGACACGCCAGACAAAATCAGCAGCGAACCTGTGCGTTTAAGTAAACCTGAATTTGACTGGGAAATTCGTGGTTTTTGGGTCAATGAAGGCCCAAGCGTGTTGATTCGCAACGGCAAAGTCTTTATCAGCTACTCAGCCAGCGCCACAGATGAAAACTATGCAATGGGTTTATTGTGGGCCGATGAAAACGCCAACCTGATGAACCCACAAAGCTGGCATAAGTTAAAAGAGCCAGTTCTGCAAAGCTGCTTTGAACATAAAGTTTATGGCCCTGGTCATAACAGCTTCACTGTATCCGCCGACGGAAAAACTGACTTACTGGTGTATCACGCCCGCACTTACACTGAAATAGTCGGCGATCCACTCTGGGATCCAAACCGCCATACCTACGTCAAAGCGCTGCGTTGGGATGACAACGGTATGCCACTCTTTGGCCGCCCTTCGGTACAAGAATAAAATGGGGTCAGATCACATTGTTAATTGTTAACAATGTGATCTGACCCCAATTTTAGGGGATTGATGATGATTAGGTTATTTACTGCTTTACTCTGCTTTACCACTTTATCTCTGGCTGCCGTCGAATCCTTGCCTTTGTCTGCAGTTAAGCTGACCGATGGCCCCTTTTTGCATTCAGAGCAAACTAATCTGCAGTACTTACTGGCGCTGGATGCTGACAAACTGCTGGCACCACTGCGCCGTGAAGCTGGGATTAAAAACAAGGTGGAGTCCTATGGCAACTGGGAAAATACCGGTTTAGACGGTCATATGCTGGGGCATTATTTAACGGCTCTGGCTTTTATGCATAGCGCTACATCAGATCCTCAAATCAAAGCCCGATTGGATTATCTGCTAATCGAACTTGAGAAAATTCAGCAGGCACAGCAGGGTTATATAGGCGGAGTGCCTGGCAGTAAAGCCTTGTGGCAACAAATTCAGCAAGGCCAGATTGACGCTGATTTATTTAGCCTGAATAAACACTGGGTGCCTTTTTACAATATTCATAAAACCTTTGCAGGCCTGCGGGATATCTACCAGCAAACCGGCGATAAGCGCGCCAAAACCCTGCTGATGAATTATGGCAACTGGTTGAAAAAGCTGGTGAAAAACTTATCAGCGCAGCAAATTCAGCAGATGCTGCTGACCGAACATGGTGGTATGAACGAAGTGCTGGCTGATATGGCTGTGATTTTTGATGACAATAGCTATATGGCATTGGCCAAAGACTTTACCGAATTACGTATTCTAGAGCCGCTGCTGAAAGGCGAAGACCAACTGACCGGTCTGCACGCCAACACTCAAATTCCTAAAGTGGTGGGTATAGCTCGTATTGCCGAATTGTCCGGCGATAAAAACTGGTTAAAAGCGGCTGAATACTTTTGGTCTTTAGTGGTAGAGCAGCGCACTGTCGCTATAGGTGGTAACAGCGTTCGGGAGCATTTTCATCCCACAGACGACTTCAACCCTATGCTCAATGAAGTCGAAGGGCCGGAAACCTGCAATACCTACAATATGCTGAAACTCTCCATGTTGCTTTACCGCCAGACCGGCCAGAGCAAATACCTCGATTATTATGAGCGCGGCTTGTGGAACCATATTCTGGCCAGCCAGCATCCGGAGCATGGTGGTTTTGTTTATTTTACTCCGATGCGGCCACAACATTACCGGGTCTATTCCAAGGTGGATCAAGGTATGTGGTGTTGTGTTGGCTCTGGCATCGAAAGCCATAGCAAACATGGCGAATTTATTTACAGCCTGAATAAAAACGCTTTGCAAGTGAATTTGTGGATAGCGTCCAGCATTAAAACTACCGATATTCAGCTGCTGCAACACACCCTATTCCCGGATGAAAACAGCACTGAATTGGTATTTGACGCAGCAAGCGAACTGAATCTGCAGCTGCGTTATCCATCCTGGGCTGGTGCCGTCAAAGTCTGGCGTAATGGTAAAGCAGTTGAAGTAACCGCCAAAGCTGGCGAACATATTTTGCTTGCTGGCCCTTGGCAACAAGGTGACAAAGTCAAACTAGAGCTGCCAATGCAGTTAAGTCTGGACCCTATGCCAGCCAAAGCTGATTATCATGCGGTATTGTACGGCCCAATAGTGCTTGCCAGTCGCAGCACACCTTTTAAAAACGAAAGCTTAAACTTTATTGCTGATGACAGCCGGATGGGCCATATAGCTTCGGGCCCAACCTGCCCTGCTTCAGCAGCACCACTTTATATTGGCGATACAAAAAAATTCCTCGCCAGTTTAAAGCGTCTGCCCAATCAACCTTTGAGCTTCAGCACTGGCCAGGGCTTTTTACAAGGTCAGCCTGAGCTTATTCCCTTTTTCCGACTGCATGACAGCAGATACCAAATTTACTTTCAGCACACTAGCCTTGAAGGCTGGCAACAACAAAAAGCATTGCAAGAACAGCAAGATAAAGCCGCAGCTTTACTGGAACAGCAGACGTTGGATAAAGTCTATCCGGGTGAACAGCAGCCTGAGTCGGATCATTTTTATCAGGGTGAACAAAGCGAAGCCGGTGTCAATTTAGGCCGACATTGGCGACACAGTAAAAGTTGGTTTAGTTATCAGTTAAGCCACAAGAGCCAACACAATCTGACCTTACGGTTGGAGTATTTTGGGCTGGATGGTGGACGCCAGTTTGAGGTGTGGCTGGATGATAAAAAGCTGACCGATGTGGAGCTTAAAGGCGATAAAGGCCCGGTCTGGTACAGCGTCGATTACCCTATCCCTAATGATCTGCTACCAACAAATGCCGATCACTTTAGAGTTAAATTTGTCGCCAAACCAGGCAGCATAGCGGGTGGGCTGTATCAACTGCGTTTGCTTCAACTATGAAAATGGGGTCAGATCACATTGTTAACGGTTAACAATGTGATCTGACCCCATTTTCAGTCCGGTTGTTTCGCCAGATTTTTCAGCGCGTATTCTAAATTTTCTTTCGACTTAGCTAACAGCTGAAACATCTCTATTTTAGCTTTAGCCGCATCGCCTGCTGCTATCGCCTGATACACAGCTTTATGACCAGGCAACGAATCGACATATTCCTCTGCAATAGAACTGCTTAAGCGGAATAAACCCATTAAGGCTGTTTGTATAGTCATACCCAACGAGATCATAAATTCATTATTGGTGGCATCCAGTACCGCCATATGAAATTCTAAATCGCTGGAAAACACGGCATCAGTGCCAATTTCAGCTTTTTCCATCGCATCGTAGGCTGCGCCTAAAGTGGCGGATTGTTCTTCGCTGCGGTTTTTAGCAGCCAGCTCTGCTGCTGCAGGTTCAAAAATCTCGCGAATTTCAAACAAGGAGATAAAAAACTGCGGTGATGGTTTAGATTCAAAACACCAGCTTAAAATTTCGCTGTCAAACATATTCCAGTGTTTGCGCGGCCGGATTCGGGTACCCAGTTTAGGCCGCGATTCCAATAAACCTTTGGAGGTCAGAATTTTAAAGGCTTCACGCAACGCAGTACGGGACACGCCTAACTCTTCACCTATAGTAGTTTCATTGGGAATATATTCACCAGGTGAATAAATGCCACTGACAATACGGGTCCCCAATTCTTCCGCAACCCAGCCGTGAATACTTTGAGGCCGGCTTTTTAACTGATTTGCCATGCAGATCCCCTAAACATCGACCTGCAATTCAGGCCAAAAACAAATTCTTACTACAATAGGATTTATGTTAACCGATTTACTGCTAAAAAGCCTAACAGCAGTCTGATTTCATTAGTTTTTCATAATAAGCGCGCAAAAAATCATAGGCATTAGGTTAGCAAATAGCAATAGCCGCCTTTGCTGTTCCGCCTTGGTGCGTTTTTGCACAATCACAGCGCAAGCTTTCGATATTTCAGCGCAACAGCACCAGCACAAACCAACCTAATTCAATGAAAAATATAAAGATTTAAAAGATGGCATAAGAGCTGCTTTGTTTTGTTATCGCATTGGCTGCGGTTAAATAATCATCTTTTGGCAAAGGCGCCATCTATTTGTCTCCGGTATTCGGGGTCAGACAGATGGCGTTTTTTTTTGAGGAAAATCTATGAGACGTATAGCTCTTACTCTGTTGCTCGGCGCCTGTTGCCTGAGTCAGGCAGAAGCTGCAGTTGCAGAAAAAACTGACCTGCGTTTAGGTTTCGTCAAACTGACCGACATGGCACCTTTGGCTGTAGCGCTGGAGCAAGGCTTTTTTGAAGATGAAGGCTTGTTTGTCAGTGTAGAAGCTCAAGCCAACTGGAAAGTATTGCAGGACAGAGTGACTGACGGTCAACTCGATGCGGCTCATATGCTGGCAGGACAAGTAGTAGCAGCTTCTGCTGGTTTAGGCAGTCAGGCCAGACTACAAACCAGTCTGGTGTTGGATTTACATGGTAATGCCTGCACTGTCTCTAAAGACATATGGCAGCAAGTGCCCGCAGCGCAAAAATCAGCAACAGGTCAGGCGCAATCGGCATCAGTGTTACAAACAACACTGAACGCTTATGCTGAACAAGGCAAAACTATGCAGTTTGGTACTGTATTTCCTTACTCCAGCCACAACTATGAACTGCGCTATTGGCTGGCTGCTGGCGGTATTCACCCTGGTTTTTATGCACCAGAGCAAGGCGATAACTCAGGCCAGTTGCAAGCGCAGTTACTGATTTCAGTGACTCCGCCTCCTCAAATGCCAGCCACTATGGAAGCCGGTACTTTGCAGGGCTTTTGTGTCGGTGAACCCTGGAATCAACAAGCAGTGCAAAAAGGTTTAGGTGTGGTGCTGGTCACCAATGAGCAGCTGCATGGCGCTATGGCGGAAAAAGTATTGGGCGTCACAGCTGACTGGGCTAAAGCCAATCCAATTACTCATATCAAACTGATTAAAGCTTTATTGCGTGCGGGTTACTGGCTGGATCAAAACAACAATGCCAACAGAGCGGCGGCAGCAAAAATGATCGCGCAGCCACATTATGTTGGTGCTGATGTTGGCATTTTAAGCCGCAGCATGACAGGCACCTTTGAATTTGAACAAGGCAAAACCAGTCAGCAGCAGGACTTTAATGTGTTTTTCCGCTATCACGCCACTTACCCCTTTTATGCCGACGCGATTTGGTATCTGAGCCAAATGCGGCGCTGGGGCCAAATTGCTGAAGTGAAAGACGATAGCTGGTATCTGCAACAAGCGCAGCAAGTGTTTCAGCCCGAACCTTATCAACAGGCTGCGGCTGAACTCATCACTGAAGGCAAATTTAAAGCGACAGATTTTGTCGACTTTAAAACCGCTTCATTAACCCGACCAGGCAAAGCGTCCAGCTTTATCGATGACAAAACCTTTGACCCGGCAGCTCCTAATGCTTATTTGCAGCAGTTTGCTATAGGCCAGCAAAGCGCAGCTCAAATTGCCGCCACAGCCAAAAACTAACAGGAGCTTAAGATGAAGATTCTGCACCACCCGGCCTTTCATCAATGGCAAAGCCAGTTCAGCTCAACGCTGTTCTGGCGCAAACAGCTGAAGCAAAGCCTGCTGACCTTCAGTGGCCTGCTGGTATTTGTATTGTGTTGGCAACTGGCGTCCAGCCAGATCCAAACCTCGTTGGGCCAGTTTCCCGGCCCCACTCAGGCAGCGGCTCAATGGTCGCAGCTGGTTGATGAATATCAGGCCGAACAGCAACGGGAAGATGCGTTTTATCAGCGCCAGCTGGAGCGCCATGCGGCTTTATTGGCAGCCGATCCACAAGCTGAATTGCCGAACTTGCCGTACCGCGCCAGACCAACCTTTTTTTCGCAAATTTTAACCAGCCTGCAAACGGTATTAACCGGCTTTGTGCTCGCCAGCTTGATTGCTATTCCACTGGGCATTTTGATTGGGCTGAGCAGCAATTTGTATCAGGTGTTTAACCCGCTAATTCAGCTGTTTAAACCTATTTCACCTTTGGCCTGGTTACCGCTAGTGACCTTAATTGTCAGCTCAGTGGATTTAAGCGCGGCCTGGGGCAGCCGCTCTTTTGTGGTGTCGGTTTGCACTGTGATGTTGTGCTCACTCTGGCCCACCTTACTCAACACCGCAGTAGGCGTCAGTCAGGTGCCACAGGACTTACTCAACGTCAGCAAAGTGCTGCGCTTAAGCTGGTGGCGTCACCTGCGCATCATAGTACTGCCCTCTGCTGTGCCGATGATTTTCACCGGTTTACGTTTGTCTTTGGGCATTGCCTGGATGGTGCTTATTGCCGCCGAAATGCTGGCGCAAAACCCGGGGCTTGGCAAATTTGTCTGGGATGAATTCCAAAATGGCTCGTCCAATTCGTTAAGCCGCATTTGTGTGGCTGTGCTGGTGATAGGCCTGCTGGGTTTTGCGTTGGACAGGCTGATGCTGACTCTGCAACGCAAAGTGAACTGGGATAAATCTGCGGTCAGCCGCTAGCTAAGGAGCATTCAATGCAAAAAACTCATTTAGAACTGACTCAGGTGGGCATTAGTTTCCCCACTGAAAAAGGCCCTTTTGTCGCGCTGCAAAACGTCAATCTGCATATCAAAAAAGGTGAGTTTGTCAGCCTGATTGGTCACTCCGGCTGTGGTAAATCCACGGTGCTGAATATTGTCGCCGGTTTACATCAGGCGACAGCAGGTGGCGTGATTTTAAATCATAAAGAAGTGACAGAGCCTGGCCCGGAGCGGGCTGTGGTGTTTCAAAACCATTCGTTACTGCCCTGGCTGACTGTGTATCAAAATGTCGAGCTGGCGGTTAAACAGCAGTCCAAAGGCAAAAAAACCAAAGCAGAAATACGCGACTGGGTAGAACATAATCTGGCCCTGGTGCATATGAGCCATGCGCTGGATAAGAGGCCGGGAGAAATCTCAGGTGGTATGAAACAGCGGGTCGGTATAGCACGGGCTTTAGCGATGCAACCTGAAGTGCTGTTGATGGATGAACCTTTTGGTGCTTTGGATGCGTTAACCCGTGCTCATTTGCAGGATTCGTTAATGGAGATCCAGGCACAACTGAATACCACAGTGATGATGATCACCCACGACGTGGATGAAGCCGTGTTGTTATCCGATCGCATTGTGATGATGACCAATGGCCCGGCCGCCACTATAGGCGAAATTTTAACTGTCGATTTGCCACGCCCACGCCACAGACTGCAGCTGGCCGATGATCCAACCTACAACCACTACCGCCATCAGGTGCTGAGCTTTTTGTATGAAAAGCAGCGCAAAGTGGAAGATTTGGGCAGTAAAAGAGCGGAAAAACAGCAGCAGAAAACTCAGGCAAGTGCCTGAAGGAGCGACAAATGACAGAAGCAGATTTAGTCATTATTGGTAACGGTATGGCCTGCCATAAATTGCTGGCTGAACTGGTGTTACAACCAAACCGACCTGGCCGTATTCTGGTATTTGGTGCTGAAGCCAAAGCGGCCTACAACAGAGTGTTGTTGTCGTCCTTACTGGCCGGTGAGCTTGCTGACGAAGCGGCAGAACTAAGCCCAAGCCACTGGTATCAGCAGCATGGTATCGAGCTGGTATTAAACGATGCAGTAGTACATCTGGATAAAAACAAAAAACAACTGATTAGCCGAAGTGGTCTGGTAGTGCGCTATAAGCAATTGGTATTGGCAGTAGGGGCACAAGCAACCAAACCTGCCTATGCCAAAACTGCTATGCCCGGACTTTGTACCTTCAGAAACTGGCAGGATTTAGAGCAGTTGCGTGCAGTCGCGGCCACAGGCGGCAAAGCCATCGTATTAGGTGGTGGTTTTTTAGGCTTGGAAGCGGCGGAAGGTTTACGCAAACAAGGTATGCAAGTGACTTTGTTGCAGCGCAGTGACTATCTGCTGAATCGTCAGCTCGACCCAACTGCAGCGCTTTTATTGCAGCACCAGTTGGAGCACAGAGGCTTGCAGGTGTTCACCAACACCACAGTTGCAAAACTACTGCAGCAGGATGACAAATTCAGTGGGGTGGTACTTGCTGATGGCACAGAACTTAAGGCCGATCTGCTGGTATTGGCGCTTGGTATCAGCCCTGATATTCAACTGGCACAACAGGCAGGCTTAAAAACAGCTGCCGGTATTTGTGTCGACGCGCAGCTGCGTAGTTCAGACCCTGCTGTATTTGCTTTAGGTGAATGTTGCCAGTTGGGTGAGCATACCTTTGGTCTGATCGCTCCTATAGCCGCTCAGGCTCAGGTTTTAGCCGCTGTATTAGCAGGCAAACACGCCAGCTATCAGCCAGCCGACAGCAGTACACAGCTAAAAATCAGCGGCATTCAATTAAGCTCCTGCGGCGATATTCCCACCTTATTGCAGCAACAGGATTTAAAGCAGCTTTGGTATCAGGATCAACAACACCACGACTATCGCAGCCTTTGGCTCAATGCAGAGCAGCGGCTGGTTGGCGCTGTTTGTTTAGGGGATACCAGCTTGTCTGGTTTTTATGCCGAACTGATTAATCAAGGCACTGTGATCCAGTGCAGTACTGAGCTGGTATTTGGGCCAGCAGTATTTGGGTCAGCGCAAATTGCAGCCTAAGCATCAAGGAGTCGGTATGCAGCAGTTATCCGCTTTAAAACACAGTGACAACGCCTTAACCGACAGCTTTGGCCGCAACTTTGCTTACCTGCGTTTATCTGTCACAGAGCAATGTAATTTCCGCTGCCTGTATTGCCTGCCGGATGGTAGCCACTGCGAGGTGAAAACCGAATTAAGCCTGCAGGAAATAAAACAGCTGGTAACAGTTTTTGCTGAACTTGGTACCAGCAAAGTACGGATCACAGGCGGAGAACCCAGTTTACGTAAAGACTTAACCGCCATTATCGACACAGTTAAAAACATTCCGGGCATTAAAACCGTGGCGCTCAGCACCAATGGTTACCGGCTGCAAAAAGAAGTACGTAACTGGCGTGCAGCAGGTTTGGATCTATTGACTGTTAGTGTCGACAGTCTGGACGAGGCTACTTTTACACTGGTGACAGGTCAGGACAAATTGCCACAGATCATGGCAGGGCTGGAGCTGGCGGACAGCCTGGGCTTTGACAGTATTAAGCTGAACACTGTGCTGCTGAAACAACACAATGCCGCAGCTTTGAGTGATTTTCAGGCTCTGGTGTTGCAGAAAAACTGGACCTTACGTTTTATCGAACTGATGCAAACTCAAAGCGGCACGGCGTTTTTCCGGCAGCAGCATTTATCTGCTTTGACGCTTGAGCAACAACTGCAACAACAAGGCTGGACCGCCTTAGCAAAAACCGCCACCTCAGGCCCAGCCCGTGAATACCAACACCCGGATTATCTCGGCCGTTTAGGTTTTATTACCCCCTACCAGCAGGATTTTTGTGACAGCTGCAACAGGTTGCGGGTGTCCAGCACAGGTCAGTTATTTTTATGTTTATTTGCCGAGCAGCATCAAAACCTGCGGCCTTTATTGAATGAGCCCAAAGCACAACTCAAACACTGGTTGCAGCATCAGGTTCGGCAAAAAAAAGCCAGCCACTTTTTGCATCAGCACAATCCGGGCGCCACCCAAAATTTCGCCATGA
>JAHIWM010000179.1 GCA_018815765.1 Gammaproteobacteria bacterium
CCAAGGAACTCGACATCATAGGTTCACCCAGCTCTTCAAGTAGCGCCAGCGCAATCTTGTTTTGTGGAATACGTAAACCTACGGTCTTTTTCTTTTCATTGAGCAAACGCTTAGGGACTTCCTTCGTGCCTTTTAAAATAAAAGTGTAAGCACCAGGTGTATGGTTTTTGATTAAGCGAAAGGCGCTGTTTTCTACCTTGGCATACACAGACAACTCTGAAAAATCTCGGCACATCAGGGTAAAGTGATGCTCTGTGCTCATCTGACGGATTTGTAAAATACGCTCAAGCGCCGCTTTATCACCTATATGACAACCCAGCGCATAACCTGAATCTGTCGGGTAAATCACCACCCCACCTTGTTGAATAATATGCACAGCCTGTTTAATTAAACGTTGCTGCGGATTCTCAGGATGAACATAAAAAAACTGGCTCATAAAACTCTTCTTATTCTCTGCACTTCTAACTAAAGTATGTTTAAGAAATAGCAATAAATTTGTTAAAAATCAAGATGAAAGCTGTGCTGATTCAGGCTCTGGCAACTGCCAGTCATGCCATACAGGAGTGACATCGTCGGTAAAATACAATTGGCGCCCCAGCTCATTCCATGGCGTTTCCTGATGAAAATCAGAACCAGCAGACGCCGTTAAACCAAACTTCTGACACAGCATCCAGACCTGACGTTTTTGCACTGGCGTCATTTGAGCAGACGCTACTTCCATGGCTTTGCCACCCGCAGCAGAAAACTCTTCAGCTAAACGGGTCAGCCAACGGCCATTCAGTTTGTATTTCAACGGATGCGCCAGCACCGGAGTGCCGCCTGCGGCTAAAATCCACTGCACCGCCTCCTGCAGAGGTACCCAATTATTTGGCACATAACCTGTATTGCCGCGGCTTAAGTACTTTTTAAAGACAGTATTCATCGAACTGGCTTTGCCAATCTGCACCAGATAACGGGCAAAATGAGTGCGGGTCAAAGCTGCGCCATTGGCAATTTTTAATACATTTTCCAGCACGTCCGGTATCTTGTTTTTCTCAAGACGACGCGCCATCTCTTCGGCACGCTCTACCCTGCGCTGCTGCTGAGCGGCTAAATGCTGTAAAAATACCGGACAGTCGGTATTGATATTTAAACCAACAATATGAATTTCAAACTCGTACCAACTGGTCGAGATTTCCACACCTGGGATCAAAGTCAAAGGCAGCTGTTTTTCGGCAATAGCGGCGCGGGCTTCAGCCAGGCCAGCAATAGTGTCGTGATCGGTAATAGCAAGCACATCCACGCCTTTACTAACGGCACGCTCAACCAGTTCGGTTGGGCTTAATACGCCATCTGAGCAATAAGTGTGGCTGTGTAAATCAATTTTCATGGGAAGGGCTGCCTGACTAAACGGCCGCCATTGTGCCATACAATGCCCTCTGCGACCAGAAAGACTCTGACAGCAGCCTTTAGCTTTTACTATCAAAGCAAAAGCTAAAGGACTTTTCTAAGCTTAAAGCAGCAGACTTAATACAGTGCGCGGTGGCAACTGCACAGAATAAGGCCGTAACGCGCCTTTTAATTGCAGATTAAAGCTTTTGGCGTCCTGCGTTATGTTTTGCACTATCAACGCATAACGGCCATCCGGGCGCAGATAAGCCACATGACGGATATCCTGCGTTGATACTGAATCAATACGGATTGAGCCGGGCGGTACGACTTTAGTGGCGTGAGCAATAATATAGTAGGCCACATTCCGCTTCACTTTCTGACCATCAATAGTCAAAGCCCCTAAACATAAACTGCAACCTCCGTCCGTATAAGGCCGCAGCTTGGCATCTGAACTCAGATTCCATTCCAGCACGTTACGGGCCCAATGCCGCGGTGCACCAATCATTAAATGCTCGATATGCCACATCAGTGAATCATCAAAGTCTGAATTCGCGCCAACCCACTGCTCGGTAAAGTAAATGTTCTTATCCGGATGCGCCTGTTTTAGCTTGTCCAGCTCTGTAATGCTGCCGTTGTACAAATGAAAAGCCGAGCCGTCTATATAGGCTTTTGCCTCTTTGTCGTTGAGCACCGTAATGGGGTATTCCACATGATCAGCATTGTGATCATAAATAATAATTTTGGTAGCAAGCCCGGCTTTTTTGAACGCAGGCCCCAGATGGTTTTTAATAAAATTGGCCTGATCCCAGGCATGCATCAATAAGCTTGGGTTATTGCCCGGATGCAGCGGTTCGTTTTGTATTGTCACGGCATCCAGACGAATGCCCTGTTGCTGCATCGCCTGAATGTATTTGACAAAATACAAGGCATAACTGCCGAAATGCTGCTCCAGCAGCTCGCCGCCTATGGTGGAATTGTTGCTTTTCATCCAGACAGGAGGCGACCAGGGGCTGCCTAGCAGCTTAATGTTCGGATTAATAGCCAGTATTTGTTTTAACGCAGGCAGCAGGTACTTTTCATCCGCCTTTATTGAAAACTGCTTGAGTTCAGGATCCTGCTGGCCTTCAGGTAAGTCGTTGTAACTAAAAGGTTCAGGGTCCAGATCCGAAGCACCAATGCTGATGCGTAAATAACTGACCGCCAGCCCATCAGCACCAAATAACTCCTGCAATAATTGCTTGCGATTCTCTGCGGTTAAGCCCATCAGATGCATAGCACTGCCGCCAGTCAGGGTGTAACCAAAGCCGTCCATCTGCTGAAATTGCTGCTCTGCATTGAGCTGCAACAGTGGCAGTTTTTTATCAAGTGGCTGCTGCCATAAGGCGGTTTCTGTACTCAATAACTGCTTTTGATCGGCGCTGGATAAATAGCTTTCTGTTGCGGCACTGGTAGTGAAAGGCAAAATACATGCCCCTACCAGAGCAATCAGCCCCAGCTGTGTTTGGAATAATCTCATAAAAAACCTCTGTTAATGCGCGGCAATACCGGCAAGAAAATCTGTATGTGTTGGCATTTTGTCCACACAAGCAGTAATGACATGGGCTGTGGACGCGGCAAAATCGCTGATTTGAGCCAGGGTTTTATTATCCACCATAGGGTCGTAACCCTGTGGCATCAGGCGCTGACCTAATAACACCTGCACCCAGCTGTCTTCACGAAACAGCTCGTCAGCCACTCGATGCACCCGGCCATAGGCCTGAAAAATGTCCAGCTTTTGTTGTAGTGAGTCCGGCACACTCATCTGCTTTAAGTAGCGCCAGTACTCGCTGTCATCCCGCTCTGTCACCTTGTAATGCGCAATAATAAAATCGCGGATCTGTGCCATTTCCTCTGCGGCCAGTAAGTTGTAATGATCGGTGTTCGCTTGGGAGAAACTGCGATCAGGAAACAAATTCACCAGACGGGTAATAGCGGTTTGCACCAGATGTA
>JAHIWM010000019.1 GCA_018815765.1 Gammaproteobacteria bacterium
ACTTTGTACCATCTGTGTGGCCGCTTAGTGCCTTACCTGATGGGACTGGCTCTATTTACGCTGCTGCTGGGCAACATTTGGGGCTTGGCGTTTAGCCCTGCGGATTATCAACAAGGCGACAGCTACCGCATTATCTACATTCATGTCCCTTCTGCTATCTGGTCTATGGGCGCCTACAGCAGCATGGCAATTGCTGCATTTATAGGTTTAGTCTGGCAAATCCGCGTGGCACAGTGGGCCGTTTTGGCCATAGCTCCTATAGGTGCTGTTTATACCGTCATCGCATTATTTACCGGTGCTGCCTGGGGCAAGCCAATGTGGGGTACCTGGTGGGTCTGGGATGCGCGTTTAACCTCTGAGTTGGTGTTATTGTTTTTGTATTTAGGTGTTATAGCTCTGGCAGGCGCCTTTTCAGAAGCGGCTCGCGGCATCAAAGTAGCGTCTTTGCTGGCGATCGTAGGTGTGGTGAATCTGCCTATTATTCACTACTCAGTCGAGTGGTGGAATACGCTGCATCAGGGCGCGACTATTACGAAGTTTGCCAAACCTTCGATTGACCTTTCGATGCTTTGGCCTTTACTGATTAGCATTTTAGGTTTTGCGCTTTTGTTAGCGGCTTTAACCTGCTTACGCTTACGTAGTCAGATCTTAATTTTTGAACAGCACAGACCCTGGGTCCGGCAGTTAGTTGACTCTATGGCTGCTTCAAGTCAGAAGGAGCAAAACTAATGGCTTTCACATCCTGGGCAGACTTTTGGGCTATGGGCGGTTACGCGCTTTTTGTCTGGTTATCATTTGGTACTACTTATGCGTTATTGTTGGGTTTGTGGTGGTACAGCAAACGTCAGCATAAAGAGATACAACAACAAATCCGCGCCAAAGCAGCGCGGGAACAACGGGTGCGGCAACATCAGGAGAGTGAGAAGTAGATGAATCCGAGACGTCAAAAACGCTTAGTGGCCGTTCTGGCCTTTGTGTTGTTGTTAGGTGGTGCTATTGGCGCCATGTTGTATGCATTGCAGCAAAATATTGACTTGTTTTATACACCAAGCCAACTGATTGAAGGTATGGGCGATGACAAGGTGAAACCTGAAATCGGCCAGCGCCTGCGAATTGGCGGTATGGTAGTGAAAGGTTCAGTACGCCGTGACCCGAATTCACTGAAGGTCAGCTTCGATTTGGTCGATACGGGTCCTCTGGTCACAGTGGAATACGAAGGCATATTGCCCGATCTATTCCGTGAAGGGCAGGGTATAGTAGCCCAAGGTGTGTTAGTGGACGCGAAGACAATTTTGGCCTCTGAAGTGCTGGCAAAACACGACGAAGAATATATGCCGCCTGAAGTGGCTGAAGCGGTCAAAGGCATTAAACATGTAGCGCCGAAAAATTATCAGTCCTATGAGCAACCAAAAAGCGCACAGCCAGAGGCTGCAAAGCCTGAAGAGAACAAGCCAGCAGGTCAAAAGCCATGATTGCAGAATATGGTCAACTGGCGCTGACCTTTGCGCTTTGTATTTCTTTGGCTTTGGCGATAGTGCCTTTGTATGGCAGTTTTAAAGGCCAACAAACCGCATTACAGCTTGGTAATCCGCTGGCTTATGCATTGTTTTTATTGACTGCATTTTCGTTCTGGGCTTTGTCCTACGCCTTTTGGGCCAACGACTTTACCGTGGTTTATGTCGCAACCAACTCCAATTCTTTATTGCCTTGGTACTACCGTTTAACCGCGGTCTGGGGTGGTCATGAGGGTTCGATGTTATTGTGGTTATTAACCTTGTCCGGTTGGATTGCAGCTGTGGCGCTGTTTTCCCGTAGTTTACCTCTGCAGTTTCAGGGCCGGATTTTAGGTGTGATGGGCTTAGTTGCCTTAGGTTTTTATGCCTTTGTGCTTTTTATGTCGAACCCTTTTGAACGCAGCCTGCCGTATTTCCCGGTCGATGGCCGTGACTTAAATCCGCTTTTGCAAGATTTTGGCATGATTATTCACCCACCTATGTTGTATATGGGCTATGTCGGTTTTGCGGTGTCCTTTGCTTTTGCGATAGCGGCATTAATGGGCGGCAAGTTTGACAGCACCTGGGCACGCTGGGCCAGACCCTGGACTTTAGCTGCCTGGTTGTTTTTAACTTTAGGCATTATGCTCGGCAGCTGGTGGGCTTATAACGAATTGGGCTGGGGTGGTTGGTGGTTCTGGGATCCGGTCGAAAACGCGTCCTTTATGCCATGGCTGGTCGGCACAGCGCTGATCCACTCTTTAGCTGTGACTGAAAAGCGCGGCACCTTCAAATCCTGGACAGTACTGCTGGCTATAGCTGCATTTTCGTTAAGTTTATTGGGTGCCTTTTTAGTGCGTTCAGGCGTTTTGGTGTCTGTGCATTCTTTTGCAGCCGATCCTAGCCGTGGTTTGTATTTACTGGCGTTTTTACTGGTGGTTGTTGGTGGTTCTTTGCTGCTGTATGCGCTTCGGATGAACTCAGTGCGCAGCCAGGCCCGCTATGAGTTGTTTTCCCGTGAAGTGCTGCTCTGGGGCAATAATATTTTCCTGTTAACAGCTACCTTGGTGGTGCTGTTGGGGACTTTATTCCCACTGGTGCATAAAGAGCTGGGTTTAGGTTCTATCTCTATTGGCGAGCCGTTTTTTAATCAGCTGTTTTATTATCTGGTGATCCCTTTTGCCTTGTTACTGGGGTTAGGCCCTTGGGTGCGCTGGAAACAGCAGCAGGTGAAACCTTTGTTAAAACCTATGAGTTTAATCGCCATCGCCACCTTAATTCTGGCCTTGGGGACTTTGGCAACCTTGCAAAGTGTTCAGGCCAATTTAGCTCTGCTTGGTTTGTTATTAGGTGCCTGGGTTGGTTCGTCCGCCATTTTTGAATTGTTGCAGCGCTTGCAGCAGTTTGGCTCTGTGAAACAAGGTTTAACTAAACTCAACGCCAGCCATTTTGGTATGACACTGGCACATATAGGTTTTGCTGTGCTGGTGATCGGTGTGGCTATGACCAAAACCTACAGTGTCGAAACACAAGTCAGAATGAAAGCCGGTGAGCAGGT
The DNA here is from genome assembly GCA_018815765.1 of Gammaproteobacteria bacterium. Lineage (GTDB taxonomy): Bacteria > Pseudomonadota > Gammaproteobacteria > Enterobacterales > Alteromonadaceae > Pararheinheimera. The sequence continues at coordinate 3,052 of JAHIWM010000019.1, forward strand.
CGAGCTGGCGGGTTATCAGTTCAGGCTGGTGGAAGTGTATCCATTAGACGGCCCTAACTACAAAGGCGAAGCGGCGGAGCTGGATGTCAGTTACAAAGGCGACTATGTCACGCACTTACATGCAGAAAAGCGTTTTTATACAGTGCAACGTAGCGTGATGACAGAGGCTGCAGTGCATGCCCGTTTAAGCCGCGACTTGTATGTGGCTTTGGGTGAATCGCTGAATGATGACAGCTGGGCCTTAAGTTTGTATGTGAAGCCTTTTGTGCGCTGGATTTGGTTGGGTGGTTTACTGATGGCGTTGGGCGGCCTGATTGCGCTCTGCGATAAACGCTACCGTCGTCGCGTTGGTGATCAAAAAGAGACCACTGAACTGAAGGACACTACTGATGCGTAAACTGGCATTTTTTATCCCATTTGTGCTTTTTATTGCCTTGTCGGTGTTTTTATTCAGCGGTTTGTTTTCCAACCCGATGGAGCGCGAATCCTCAGTCCTGGATCAGCCACTGCCAGCTTTTGCGTTGCCTGACTTACATCAGCCGGAAAAAATCTGGACACCTGACAGCATCAAAGGCAAACCTTTGCTGCTGAATGTCTGGGGCACCTGGTGTGTGACCTGCAATGCCGAGCTGGCTTATTTAACAGAGCTGCGTGAGCAAGGTGTGATGATTGTTGGTTTGTATTATCAGCAGCCGGTAGACGCCGCTTTTGGCGAAGTCTTTAATCTTTCTGCCTTACAGCAGGAAGTGACGCTGAAGCTGGAGCAACAAGGCAATCCGTACCAGTGGAATATTCTCGATAAAGACCGCACGCTGATTTTTGATTTAGGCGTGACAGGTGCACCCGAGACCTTTTTAATCGATGCTCAGGGCATTATCCGCTATCACCATATAGGCGATATCAATCCGCAGGTATGGCAGCAAAAGCTGGCCGCCGCTTACCAGAGTTTGCAGGAGTAGGGCATGAAATACTTTTTCTTCAGCCTGCTGCTGTTCACAGCTGCAGCACAAGCGACCCAGGCCTTAACCGAGTTTAAAAGCCCGGAGCAGCGAGCGCTGTTTAAAGAGTTGACGCACGAGCTGCGTTGCCCTAAATGCCAGAACCAGAATATTGCCGACTCCAACGCTGTAGTGGCTGTGGATATGCGGGCTAAAACTCTGGAGCTGGTGCAGCAGGGGCAAAATAAAGAACAAGTGCTGGATTATATGAAAAGTCGCTACGGTGATTTTGTGCATTACCAGCCACCGCTGAATAAATTCACGTTGATTTTATGGTTGTTGCCAGCGCTGATGGTGTGTGGGCTTGTTGTGTTGTTGCTGCTTCGCCGTAAGGCGGATCGTAGCGTCGTTGCAACAGATCCCGGTGATAAAATTCAGTCGCAGCCAGAGCAGCAATTGGAACAGCAACTTGATCAACTGATTGAGCAATACAGGAGAAAAAGCTGATGCTGATGTCGTTAAGTTTTGCCGCAGCATTGATGCTGGTCCTTATTTTGGTATTGCTGCTGTTTTTTCGCCGCAAAGGTGAGGAAGTGCAGTTAAGCCCGGTGGCGCAGTTTGAAGATAAACTACGTCTGTTGTCTCAAGCCCGTGACAATGGCGAATTAGCAGAACAGGATTTTGCCCAGGCTGCCACAGAATTAAAAACCCAGTACCTGCAATCCCAGCAAAGTCAGCAGACGGTGGCAAGCCCTGCAACAGCCTGGGTGTTAGGGACTAGCTTATTGGTGCTCGTGGGAACGGCAGCGCTTTATAGCCAGACAGGCCATTTTACAGAGCTGCAGAACTGGCAAACTGCGCAGCAGCAGTTACCGGCTTATGGTGAACGTGCACTGTTAAATAAAGGCGAACCACTGACAGAACAGGAAATTGAGTTGTTTGCTTTGGCACTGCGCACGAAAATCAGCAAAGAAGGTGATGATGCTGTGGCCTGGTTTGTGATTGGCCGGATCTGGTTATCCAAAGGAATGTTGGATGATGCTATCGAAGCTTTTGAAAAGGCTTTGGCGTTAACCCCGAACCGGGTCAACGTGTTGATCAGTTACAGTCAGGCACTTTTGGTTGCCAGTGGCGATGAGAATCTGGCCAAAGCTGCTTTGAGTTTAGCCAAAGTGTTGCGGCAGGAACCGGAGAACCCGGATGCTTTGTCTATGCTGGCGATGGTGGCCGAAGAGCGCGGCGATAAAGAACAAGCTCAGCAGGCCTGGCAGTTGTTATTGCCGAAGTTGGATAAAGCCGATCCCCGTTATGCGCTGGTGCAACAAAAACTGGGGTTAGCCTCTGCACCAGAACAAGCCGCAACTTCGGAACAAACAGCCACAGCTGCTGTATCCGGTCGTCAGGTGTCTGTGCAGTTAAGCATCAGCCCAGAGCTGGCAGAACACTACAAAACCGGTACTTTGTTTGTGTTCGCTAAGGCTGTGGATGGTCCGCCTTTGCCATTGGCGGTACAAAAGCTTGCTGTATTTAATGGCACTCAAACCATAGAGCTAAGTGAAGCTCAGGCGATGCAGCCAGGCTGGACTTTAGCCAATGCAGAACGTATTCAAATCAGTGCCCGTTTGTCCTTATCAGGGCAAGTGCTGAATGATGAGAATGGTCCACAAGTGCAGTCTGAAGTACTGAGCTTTAACGAGCCGAAACTCAATCTGAGCCTGAGCTTGCAGCCTTAACCCGCGCTTAAGCAGTACAGATAAAATAGCCGCAATTGCTGATTAAATAAGCAAAAGGTCATGCTCTGGCCTTTTGCTGCGGCGTTCTGCCCCTTTGCCTCTTTTCATTTGATGCCCAATAGGCTATAACACGGCAGCTTTGAGAAGTCTGTCCGGTGTTTGGGCCTGCAATTTGCGGTCTGCACAGGTCAGTCAGTTACCTTCAACCATAATTAAAATAAACCCACAATCTAGGATCACGTTATGAATCAACCTCCAGCTTCGGGGACTTTATTCGGTCATCCGAAAGGACTCTTCCTGCTTTTTTCCACGGAAATGTGGGAGCGATTTTCCTACTACGGGATGCGCGCTTTACTTATTCTGACCTTAGTTGCTGCTACAGAATCCACTAACCCTGGTTTTGGTATGAGTAACGGTGATGCCTTGCTTACTTATGGCTACTACACAGGTTTGGTCTATGCGACGACCTTGTTTGGTGGTTTGATTGCTGACAACTTTTTAGGTCAACGCCGCTCAATTATCATTGGCGGTATTTTAATGGCGATAGGGCAGTTTGTTTTATTTGCAGCGACCCCTTACAGTCTCGAATTATTTTATGTTGGTTTAGGTTTTATTGTTTGCGGTAACGGTTTATTTAAGCCAAATATCTCTGCCATAGTCGGTGACTTATACCAACAAGGTGATGCCCGTCGCGACGGTGGTTTTACCATTTTCTATATGGGTATTAACATTGGTGGTTTCCTTGCCCCATTAATTACTTCCTCATTAGGTGAAAGTGATGCTTTTGGCTGGCGTTATGGTTATCTGGCTGCTGGTATTGGTATGACGTTCTCTGTGTTAATCCAGCTGTTTTTCGCTCAGAAGTACCTCGGAGATTTAGGCCGTATTCCTGGCCGGATTTTATCCCGCACTGAGGCTGGCTCTGCTGCACCTTTAACTAAAGTTGAATTTGATCGTCTGCGTGTGGTGTTGTTTCTGTTTATCTTCGTCACTATGTTCTGGCTGGCTTTCGAACAGGCCGGTGGCTTAATGAGCTTGTTTGCCTCATCGCATACTGATCGTCTGGTCGGCACTTTTGAAATACCAGCAGGCTGGTTCCAATCGTTAAACTCACTGTTTATTTTGATGTTCGCACCGTTTTTCGCCTGGTTGTGGGTGAAACTGAACTCTAAAGATATCAAGGCTGACGCACCTATTAAAATTTTGTTTGGTATGGTGCTGACTTCTATTGGTTTTGGTTTCCTGATTATTGGTGTGTTCGAAATGCAAGTGAACCCCAATGCTAAGTCCAGCATGATGTGGTTAACTTTGGCTTTCCTGTTCCATACCTTTGGTGAGTTATGTATTTCTCCTGTCGGCTTGTCATTAATGACTAAGCTGGCTCCGGTGAAATTGGCTTCGCTGGTGATGGGTATTTGGTTCCTGATGCCTGCGGTAGCACAGTATCTGGCAGGATTCGTCGGTGCTTATTCAGACACTGCAGGTGATAATACTGCTGTGGTTGAATTTGCTGCATCCTATGGCATTCAGGCTGCTCACGCTGGTTTACTGGTGGTGTTTGGTGGTATAGCTGTAGCCTTGCTGGTATTTGCTGCGGTGCTTTGGATGTTATCCGGTACTTTAGTACGCTGGATGCATGGTGCCGAGCGCGCCCAAAGCTAAAAATGGGGTCAGATCACATTGTTAACTGTTAACAATGTGATCTGACCCCAATTTAATTAAGGCAGGTATTCGTCGAGGTAAGCTTCGTCTTCTTCGGCTTTTTTCGGTGGATTGCCATCGTAAATCTGGAACTCTTTACGCTGGTAATAGGCTTCTTTGATAAAGGCGTATGGGTCTACTGAATCGTTCAGCAACTGTTCCATCGACATCATCTGTTCACGACCACCTAAAACACCAAACACAGCTTTGGTAATAGCTAAAGGCGTGTTTAACCAGGTTGAAGGGAAATACAGGTTATCCACTACGGTACCAGTCGTATCACGCACTGTTGTTGGGCCTAAGGCAGGCAACATCAGGTATGGGCCGTCACCTACACCCCAGGTCGCTAATGTCTGGTTAAAGTCTTCGTCTTGATCTTTTAAATCCAGACGGGTTGCCACATCAAACAAACCAAATAAACCCACAGTGCTGTTCAGCACAAAACGGCCAAGGCTTATCGCAGCGCTTTTAGGTTTCGCCTGCAGTACACCGTTGACAAAATTAGTAGGTTCGTCCAGGTTGCTAATGACATTAGCTATACCGGTACGTGCCGGTTTTGGCACTACTGTCATGTAACCTACTGTGGTAGGGCGCAGTATATAAGCGTCCAGTATGTCGTAGTTAAAATCCCAGATATCCCGGTTCACAGATTCAATTGGATCCCGTGGGTCCTGATAATTAGTTTGTGCTTGTTGTTCATCCGCTGCTTTTTTGCTGGCACAACCACTCGCCGTCAACAATAACAGGCACGACACTAAAACAGGCTTCATGCGTAAGACCATAAGTTTGCATCCGTTTGGGGGAAATAACATATTGATTATTATACTGGTAAAGCGTGACTTGGATCATCAGCTTTGCTGCATTGATTTGTGTTAAATAGTTGAAAAAAGTTGCATCGGGTTAAAAAAATAGCGGGACAGGGACAAAAGCTATCTTAAGACAGGCGGTAAACCGCTGGCCAGTTGCTGTTGTTCAGCACTGAAAATTTCTTTTTCTATGCGTAACCAGCTTTGGCAATAGTCCCAGTCGGTGCTGAGTGGTAACCAGTTCATGCCATCGAGCATGCAGTTTAAATTGTATAAAAACGGATGAGCTCCTAGCAGGCGTTCTACACTGTAGGTTTCACTGGCACTGCTTAACAGCGCTATACCGCCAAAAGAAATAGCCCAGTTGGCAAAGGCCATTAAATCCACTGTAGCACCTGCTTTAGGTTGCAGTTCATTGGCATCTATAGCCTGTTGCAGCAACTGATCGACCATCTGCGTGACTTCTTTTTCCAGTTCCTGCTGCACTGTTATTCTTGCAGATGAGCTTTTTTCCTGCACCCATGGCGATTTAGCGGTCAGTACACAGTTAAATAAAATAGGCTGCATTTTGGCAGATAAAAAATAAGCCTGGTGTAAAGCCAGCGCTTTTTCCCTGCTACTGCCCTTAAACAATCCAGCTTTTTTAAACAAACTGATTTCGTGACGTAAAGCGGCGTTGCACAGAGCGGTGATCACATCTTCTTTGCTGGAAAAATGATTGTAAATAGTACCTTTGGAATAAGGGCTGGCTGCGGTCAGTTTATCCATGGTCAAATTGGCATAACCTTCTGCTTCCACCAACTGATGGGCGATGTGCAGTAATTCCTGCTCACGATCGGCTATGGCCTGCTGCTTTTTGCTAAACCTGTGCTCTAAAGGGCAGCTGCGGCTTTCCTTGTTGGTGATGTTGCACAAAAACTTCAGCATAAATGCATTGTCCTATCCACTGAATTAAAGCTTCAGCTTAGTGCGGGCTTGTTGTAAGTGAGGGCGACATAAAGCAAAAGTCAGAGGTCGGGTTAGCAGCGGGTAGGCGGCCAGCAACACCAGAATAGTGACTGTACTTTGCCATGAGTCCCATTGGGCTATGACGAAAAACAGCGGGATTAAAATGGCCAGTTTCAGCAAATTTAACAACAGCTTTTGTGGAGTAGGTACCTGCTCAGTGGCACTGCGGATCACTTGCATCCGCTCTGCAAATTTAAGACCTGCAAGTTCCGGAATGTTCTGACTACTGAAATACATGGATAAGCTCCTTAAAAGAACAGGCCCTGTCACAACAGGGCCTTTTATAGAGGGAACGAAAATCAGAGAGATTTGATCTGAGCTACTACATCAGACAATGCCAGCATCAGCTTTTCACCGGTCAGACGGTTTTTCAGCTCCACTTTCTGCTCATCCAGATTACGCTCACCTACTATGATGTGATAAGGCACACCGACCAGTTCCATGTCGGCAAACATCACACCTGGACGCTCTTTACGGTCATCAAACAGCACTTCAAAACCTGCAGCAGTCAGCTCTTTATACAGCTGTTCTGCGGCATCCTGAACGCGCACCGACTTGTGCATATTCATTGGCACTATTGCCACCTGAAATGGCGCTATAGCTGCTGGCCATTTGATGCCATATTCGTCATGATTTTGCTCAATAGCAGCGGCGACAATACGGGACACACCTACACCATAACAACCCATGGTCATAATTTGGTGTTTGCCTTCTTCGTTTAACACGCCGGCTTTCTTCGCAGATGAATAACGGTCAAATAACTGGAAAATATGGCCTACTTCAATGCCACGGCGAACAACTAAGTGACCTTTACCGCATGGGCTTGGATCGCCTTCGACCACGTTACGTAAATCAGCCACCTGATAAGTAGTGATATCACGGTCAAAGTTCACACCAGTGAAGTGGAAACTGTCTTTATTCGCGCCTGTAACAAAGTCAGCTAAATGAGCTGCAGCATGATCGACTATGACTGGAATAGTTAAGCCTACAGGGCCAACAGAACCAGGCTTAGCACCAGTGACTGCAAGCACATCTTCTTCTGATGCAAATTGCAGTGGAGAAGCCACCAGAGGGTGTTTTTCAGCTTTAATTTCGTTTAAGTCGTGATCACCGCGCAGCACTAGCGCGACCACTTTAGAACGCCAGGCGTTTTCTATGGTTGCAGCATCCGCATGGCCAAGCAGAGCTGTTAACTGCTCCAGGCTAAGTTCTGGATCCAGCTGTACCAACAGAGTTTTAGCGATAGCAGAGGCATCCAGCTTTAAAAAGGCCGACACTTCTTCAATGCTTTTGGCATCAGGCGTTGCTACTTCAGTTTTAGCTTGGGTCGCAGCAGGACGCTGACCTTGAGGTGGCAGAGCTTCGGCTTTTTCAATATTGGCGGCGTAGTCGCTGCCATCAGAAAACACAATCGCATCTTCACCTGAAGCGGCCAAGACATGGAACTCGTGCGACATGCTGCCACCAATGGCGCCTGTGTCCGCCAATACAGGACGGAAATCTAAACCCAGACGGGTAAAGATATTGCAGTAAGCCTGGTACATAGCGTCATAGGTTTGCTGCAAACTTTCCTGACTTAAATGGAAAGAGTAGGCGTCTTTCATTAAGAATTCACGGGCACGCATCACGCCAAAACGTGGACGACGTTCGTCACGGAATTTGGTCTGAATTTGGTATAAATTGATAGGCAGCTGTTTGTAGCTGCTGATTTCTTTACGGACTAAATCTGTTACCACTTCTTCGTGAGTTGGGCCTAAGACAAAATCACGCTGGTGACGGTCTTTAAAACGCAGCAACTCAGCGTCCATCTTTTCCCAACGACCAGATTCCTGCCACAGTTCAGCATGTTGAACCACAGGCATCAGTATTTCGATGGCACCGGCTTTATTCATTTCTTCGCGGACGATGTTCTCTACCTTACGTAAAACCCGCAGGCCACTGGGCAACCAGGTGTATAAACCTGATGCCAGACGACGCACCATACCGGCACGTAACATCAATTGATGGCTGATAATTTCGGCATCGGCCGGGGTTTCTTTCATAGTGGAGAGTAAATACTGACTTGTCCGCATAATAGTTCCGTGTTTTAAGTTTAATTGCGCCTTAAATTGGCCGCTGTACTCTAATAAATTTGCCGATAGTGTATCAAGGCAACTAGTTTGGCAGTAGCTTAATCTGATGTTTTATCCATTCTGTGGTCAGATTTTGCCCTGACACCATGCCACCTAAGCTGTAAAGCTCGTTGTTCATGCTCACTAGTGTGCGTAAATCCATCACAGCAGTGGTGTTTTCAGCTTTTAACCAGCTTTTGTCGGTAATGGAATAAGCCCAGACTTCTGCCGAAGGTTCTGCTGGCGTGCCGTTATAGCCGATTCCGTTGTAGTTATAAGCCGTTTCACTGCCACCAATAAATACAATCAGATCTTTGCCATCTTGTTTGACAGCAGCAGCTGCCATGCGATAACGGGCTTTGCCTGTTGGATGCTGTATTTGCTGCCAACTGATTTTATTGGCATCGGTTTTATTGATTTCACCTAACCAACACTGAGCCTGGGTTTCATACTGGCGGGGCAGGGTCTGGTAACTGACTTTGACACCATCACAGAGCAGCAGATGCTGGCCGGATAAAGCGCCAGCTAAACCAAAAGTAGGTGTGCCTGGAAAAGGCGTAGCCTGACTCCATTTCTGCGTGAAATTATCAAATAATTGCATCAGATTCACGTTGCCATCTTGTGACCAGCCGCTGGTCAGATAAATGTATCTGTTGTTGTAAGCCAAAGCGACGCTGTCATCTACTGCGACCGGCATATCTGGCAGTTTGTTGTAGCTTCGGGTCACTGGGCTGTAGCGATAGCCCTCGGCGCTTGATACTTCAGTGCCATTGGCCGCTACTGTATAGCCGCCAAACACAAAAAAATGATTTTGTAAGGTGACACCTGAACTTGCCAAGCGGCCACTTAAACGCTGACGACTTGGCACTGCAGGAGCTTTCAGCCAGGTGGGTTCGCCCACTGTCCATTGCCAGACTCTGTTATGCACATCGGCATGAGTTTTTCCTGAAGAGAGTCCCATAAAGCTGGTGACATAAGTACGACCTGCGACACTGGTGCTCATCACCAGATTATTACTGACGGCTTCAGGTAAGGCCGGTAAATCGGCAGCATGAAGCCATAAAGGTGTGCTAAGTGTCAGAAAGAGGCTGTATTTCAGTAAGGTGCTGTTGCTTTGTAACATGCCTGATTTCCGTAACATGATTGTGTACTCCATTCACTGTCCATTTGATATTAAAGTGATACAGCGTCATGCCATAGCTCTGTTGCTCCGCTTTTTGCTTTTTATACGGAGGGCGCGGGTCTTGTTTTAACACCTTTTCTATCAAAACTGCTAATTCAGGCTGATCTTTCTGCCGCTGACAAAATTCCAGCACTGCAGGCTCAAAACTGACTGTCATATCAGTTTCAGGTGCAGCGTCGGCAAAACCACCTGCTGCATCCGGCAGAGCATCTGCATAAGGCAGGTAAGGTTTAATATCCAGTATGGGCGTGCCATCCAGCAGATCGACGCCGGACAACTGAATAATCAAACGGCCTTGTTTACGCACTACGCCTTCAAGTTTTACGACAGAAAGACCAATTGGGTTTGGTCGAAAGGTAGCACGGGTAGCAAAAACCCCTTTTTTTTCATTGCCACCTAAGCGTGGCGGCCGCACCAGCGGTGACCAGCCTTTGTCTGCTGTTTCGTGAAAGACAAACACCAGCCATAAATGACTAAATGCCTCTATGCCACGGACAATAGCATCATCGTCATAGCCTGGTTCCAAAACAAGTTCAGCCTTGGCTTCGGCAATCAGACCCGGCTGGCGGGGGATAGCAAACTTTTGTTTATAGGGTGAGCGGATGGTGCCCAGCACCTGCATTTGATAAGAGGGCATCAGTTCCTCAGAAGATAAAAAGCCAGCAGAAGGCAAAAAAACAAAGTCTATTATGGCGTTACCATCCTCAAAGGACAAGCAATCTGCTTTACCCCTTGCTGGTGAAAATAACTTTACAACAGAGTTAAAACTTGGGATTAATAGCAGGTAGTTGCTTGCTGTTGATTGACCTTCTTACAGCAAGCATCAAAGAGCGGTATAAACCGCCGTTTATAAAAACCAACCAAATCCACCTGAATCCACCTTAATCTATACAGCCTCTCTGCTGTGTTTTTGCTTTTGCTATGTTTTGACGAGAGTTTATGATGGAAAAGAAAGTTTTATTGATTGAATGCCCGGATTCAAAAGGTTTGATCGCACAGATCACCAATATTTGCTACAAACACCAGCTGAATATTATCCGTAATACAGAATACGTTGACCCGGATTCAGGTCAGTTTTTTATGCGTACTCAGCTCGAAGGTATTTTTAACGACAAAACCCTGATGCTGGATTTAGACAGAGCCTTGCCACAAGGCAGCAGTCGGCAGTTGGTCGCTGCAGGGCGGAAAAAAGTAGTGATTCTGGTCACCAAAGAAGCGCATTGCCTGGGTGATATTTTAATGAAGGTGTATGACGGTTCACTGAAACTGGATATAGCCGCAGTGGTAGGTAACCATCCGGATTTACAAAGCCTGTCAGCAAAGTTTGATATTCCGTATCACTTTGTCAGCCACATCAACTTAAGCCGCGAGCAACATGAAGCGGCGCTGCAACAGGTGATAGATCCGTATCAGGCCGACTATTTAGTACTGGCGAAGTTTATGCGGGTATTAAGTCCGGCCTTTGTTGCGCATTACAAAGAGCGCATTATTAATATCCATCATAGTTTTTTACCTGCCTTTATCGGCGCAAATCCTTATCATCAGGCGCATAAAAGAGGCGTGAAAATTATTGGTGCCACAGCGCATTTTGTCACGGACGATCTGGATGAAGGCCCTATTATTAAACAGTTGGTGACTCCTGTTGATCATACCTACAGCGCTATGGATATGGTGAAAGCGGGGCGGGATGTTGAAAAAAATGTGCTGAGCAAAGCCTTGCAACTGGTGCTGGAAGACCGGGTTTTTGTGCATGGCAATAAAACAGTGATCCTGTAAAAAATCATTCAGATCAGTGGCTTGGTTCGATTTTTTCAGAAAACGAACTATGCTGATTAAAAACACTAAAGGTAAGAACTTTATGTCAGGTAAAAGGGCTGTTGAATTTCGCTTTCTGGCCGAACCTACCCATGTCAACTTCGGTGGCAAAGTGCATGGTGGTATGGTGATGAAGTGGATCGATCAGGTGGCTTATGCCTGCGCCGCTGGTTGGAGTGGTTTGTATTGCGTGACCATCTCTGTCGGCACAATCCGGTTTCGCCGGCCTATATTGGTAGGGCATCAGGTTGAATTGATTGCCCGTATTGTTTACACAGGCAATACCAGTATGCATGTGTTGGTGCAGGTACGTTCCGGTGATACCAAAGGCGGCGATATGCTGGAAACCAATCACTGCATTATCAGTTTTGTGGCGCTTGATGCCGAAGGTCATACGGCTGCTGTACCTGCCTGGGTTCCGCTGACCGAGGAAGATCAATTTTTACAGGCCTATGCAATCAAAACCAAAGCTTTTTCGCAGGAAGTTGAACAAAACATGCTGGATTTTTATCAGGAGAAACAATGATGAAAACTTTATGCTTGCTTGTTGCACTCTTCAGTTTTGCTTCTTTTGCCACTGAACCTGTATTGCAAGCGGAACTGGAAGTTTTCCGGCCTTTTTTAGACAGCCACTGGGAAGGTGATTTAACAGAACCAGGTAAAGATAAAAAGATGATTGATCGCTCCATCTGGAGCAGAGCTTTAAACGGCAAGGCTATTAAAACAGTGCACTCCATTAATGACGGGGAGTATGGTGGCGAGACTATGATTTTCTGGGATCAGAAGCAGCAGAAAATTGCCTATTACTATTTCACCACCGCAGGTTTTTATACCCACGGCACTATGACTTATAACCCTGAGACTCAAAGTATCGAGGCGCTGGAAAATGTAGAGAATAACGCGCAAGGCATCACACAGGTGCGTTCGCATTCAGTGCTGGATCAAAGTGGCAAGCTTGAGGTCAGTTCAGAGTATTTACAGAATGGAAAATGGTTAAAAGGGCACAGCGCTTTGTATAAACGCGTGCCCCACACCGAAGTGAAGTTTCAATGAAGGTTATTACTTTTCGATAATAAACTCTTCAGTCGGCTCCAGTGCGTAGATATTGTCTATCTGCGTGGCACTGGAGTGGCTGACTCTTAAATCTTTAATATGGCCGTTACGCAAGCTGTACACCCAACCATGGACTGTAAGTTGCTGACCACGTTCCCAGGCGTCCTGTACAAAGCTGGTATGACAGACATTACGTACCTGTTCCATCACGTTTAGCTCACATAAACGGTTTACTCTTTCGCCATCATCCGCAAAGCCGTCCAGCTCATCCCTGTGCAGTGCATACACATCTTTAATATTACGCAACCAGTTGTCGACAAAGCCGATACGCTGTTTGTTCATCGCGGCGGCTACACCACCACAGCCATAATGACCACAGACAATAATATGTTTGATTTTTAAGATATCGATAGCGTACTGCAGCACAGATAAGCAATTGATATCGGAGTGCATGACCAGATTGGCCACATTACGGTGGACAAATAACTCGCCCGGTAATAGACCTACGATTTCATTGGCTGGAACCCGGCTGTCAGAGCAACCGATCCATAAATATTCAGGCGCCTGCTGCTCAGAGAGTTGTTTAAAAAAACCAGGAGCTTCCTGCTCAACCCGCTCAGCCCATGCCCTGTTATTGGCAAATAAGTGTTTTAAGGAACGCATTGAATCACCCTATAGAAAACTGGCGCTACGATAACAGATCTTACCTGCCGGAGAACACCGACCAGAAGTTATTCTTACATGACCGGCCGCTATGTTTTGTCCGGGAAAGTTTGCGATTTGTTACGCCATACGACTCAGGGCGCTGATGGTGAAATCCAGCTGACAGATGCGTTACATCATTTATTGTTGATAGAAAAAATTGAAGCCTATCATTTGCAAGGTAAGTCTCATGGCTTTGGTAGTAAAATTGGCTATCCGAAAGCAGTGCTGGAATATGGGCTGCAAGATAAGAAGCTGTCGAATGAATTTCGTAACTATTTAAAAGATTTGTATCTGTTAAAAGACTGAGTACGGAAAAGATAATGACTGATTTTGTTCAGCCTATTATGTTTTGTCAGGTTCTGTGGTGCATTGCATTTAGTTCAAGTCTGGGACTGATCATGTATTTCGTATCTTATTTAGTAAATAAGATACTGTTTAAGCTTCTATTTATGAAGTTGATTCTGTACTATCGATGACAGTATTTATCCACGGGAGATTTTCATGTCATTGTTACTTGATAAAAAAGAACTGAAAAAGGCCGCGAAAGAAATCACCACTGTTAAATTACATGAAGTAATTGAAACGTTGAATTCGGTGCTGGTTGAACGTCAGAAAGAAACAGAAGTGTTATCTCAGATCCGCGCTTTAGCCAAGGCGCAGGGATTTACACTGGAGCAGTTGGGTTATCAGTTGAACGCTGATGTGGTAGTGAGTCATGATGATGACTCAGAATCCAAAGGCAAGCGCCCGGTTAAACCTAAATTTAAAACCATCAACAAAGAAAGCCAGTTTTTCTATGTGGACGCAGGTAAATTACATTTACTGAAAACCCATACAATGAAAAAAGCTTTGCTGGATCGTGGTATTAAAGTGGTGCCATTTCACAAAGTTGATGGCAAATACGGCAAAGACATCGAAGCTTTATTAGCTGAAGCTGGTACTCAGGCTGTTGAAAACTTCAACAGTAAAGTAGATGTATGGAACGCTTATGCTCAGGCAAACGGCGAAGAAATTTTGTCGAAGAAGTAATTTTCTTTGGATACAAAAAAACCGGCCATCTTTGAGCCGGTTTTATGTCCATGGAGGGACGGTATGCCGCAACTGCAGGAGCTTTGTTGCGGCGATTCATCGCTACGCGCTACTTTTGCTGTGCATCCAGCGATTGACCATTCACAGCTTTGCTGTCATCACTCATTAAATACAGATACAACGGCATGATTTGCGCTGGTGTTGGCAAACTTAACTGATCTTCACCAGGATAAGCTTTGCTGCGCATTTTAGTGCGGGTAGCTCCTGGATTAATCGCATTAACCCGCAGTGTTGAACCTTCATATTCAGCGGCCATCAGTTGCATTAAACCTTCTGTGGCAAATTTGGATACGGCGTAGCCGCCCCAATAGGTTTTGGCTTTGCGGCCTACCCCTGATGACGTGAACACAACAGAACTGTGCGGCGCTAACTTTAACACTGGGATCAGCGCCTGACTCATTAACATGGCGGCTGTTACATTCACCTGCAGAATATCCTGCCAGGTGGGTAAATCCAGATGTTCGAAAGGGCTTAATACGCCCAGTATACCGGCGTTGTGCAGAACCCCATCCAATTGACCAAATTCCGCTTTAATAGTGGCTGCCATGTCCTGATAATGTTTGGCGGTTGCACCTTTTAAATCCAGCGGAACAATAGCGGGTTCCGGCCAGCCTGCTGCAACTATTTCATCGTACACAGCGGTAAGTTTGTTGGTGGTTTTGCCTAACAATATAACGGTAGCGCCATGTTCGGCGTAACAAAGCGCGGCGGCTTTGCCTATGCCATCGCCAGCACCAGTGACCAAAATGACTTTGCCTGCCAGTGCCTGTGAACTTGCTTGATAGTTGAACATAAATAAGGGTCCCAGCCGTTGAAAAACGGCGGCAGCATACCTGCTCTGCACTAATTTTGCACCTTTCTTCAACAAGCTTGAATTTGAGCTAGCGAATTTTTTCGGATTGGGTTAAGTTTAACTGGTCGTAGCTGTTACAAGCTAACATCACAAAACGAACGACTCCGTTAGATAACTATCGGGGCAGAATAAGAAAAATACAGGACACGGGGAGAAGATATGAACAAGCTTTTGCTTAGCTTTGCCATTGCCAGTGCATTAGGTTTAGCCGGTTGCGGTGGTGAATCACTGGACGAAATTAAAGACGACACTCAAACAGGTGGTGAGGTTCAGATCCCTTTATCACGTGTTGTGTATGACCCTGCCAACGGTGTGTTATCACCACCAAACGATTTATTATTACAAGGTACCCAAGATGGTACTTTATTTATGCCAGGTGAAAAAAATGCGGCTGGTGCTCATATTGATGCACCCAACTATGCAGATCCAACGACTTCACTGGGCGCATTGGATGGTTGGTCTACCCAAAACCCGTTTTCTGTTGCCCTCAGTTTTACTACTGGCGTAACTTTAGACGCGGCCAGCGTGCAGCAAGCTGGCGCCGTTTACTTAGTCGAAACTCTGATGGGCGACCCTGCTTCACCTGATGCAGATTGTCGTGCTGTGCCTCGTGGTGCTGCCTGTAAAGCTGTTGATAGCCTGACTTTTGGTGTGGATTACATTACACGCGCCAGTGGCAACAGTGTGGCTGTGATCCCATTAAAGCCTTTAAAAGCTGCGACTACTTATATTCTGGTGTTCACCAGCGCATTAAAAGACAGTGAAGGCCGTTCTGTGGCTCCTTCTTCTACTTATGAATTAGTGAAACAAGACATTACCACTAAGCCATTAGGTACAGCGGCTCAGTTGGCATTGCAAGGTGTGATCAACAGTTTTGAAAATGCAGTATCTGTAGAGTCAATCAATAAAGATGACATTATTTACACTGCCGCTATTACCACCCAGTCAACTGCGCCGGTATTCTCTACTATCAAGCAGTTAATGGCGCCAAGCCCGTTAAACAACAACACACCTCCGTCTGTTCTGTTAACCAATACAGGTGCAGTCGTGTCTGATCTGTTATTCCCGGGACAAGCAGTAGCAGATAGTCTGGCTGATCCACGGTTTATTTTTAAACTGGCGAAACTGTACACAGGCACAATTAACCTGCCGTACTATTTAGGTGCTGCAACAGCAGAGAATCCAACAGCGCCTTTGAGCACTCGCTGGACTGCCCGTTGTGACTCAGGTGCCATTATTGCGTCATTAACTGATGCGGAAAAGACAGCACGGGAAGCTGCTATTACTAATCCGGCTCAAGCTGGCAACGATGCATTTTGCAAAGCAGCGTCGACTAGCGCAGCGTCTCCAAGCGGCGCTTTACGTGACTTTGGCTTAGATAAACAACGCCATCTGACCAAGTTTAACGTCATTCCTAAAGTAAACAGCACTCAGACTTTAGCTGTGCAGGTGACTGTGCCTGACGAAGTTCGTGGTGCAGCTTTAGGTTTGGTTAAACCAGCAGCAGGCTGGCCTGTGGTGATACTGCAACATGGTATTACGTCTAAGAAAGAAGATATGTTAGCCATCACCGGTGCATTATCAGCCCGTGGTTTTGCCACTATCGCCATTGACCATCCATTACATGGCAGCCGCGGTTTTAAAGTGGGAGATGTGGTGATTAATGCTTCAACCAACAGCGCCACGGACTACATGAACCTGTCAAACCTGTTAGTGACCCGTGACAACTTACGTCAGAGCATCGCTGATATGTTGGGTTTACGTTTAGGCATGAACTTTAACAACCAACCTGGTTTGTTAAATACTCAGGACGTGCAGTTCTTAGGTCACTCTTTAGGAGCTATTTCTGGTACTTCTATGGTGGCTTTAGCCAACACCACAACAGGTAGCGCGCAGTTGGATGCTTTGTATAAAATCCGTTCTGCAAC
>JAHIWM010000180.1 GCA_018815765.1 Gammaproteobacteria bacterium
GTCAGCAGTGCTGCACTGATTGCCCGAAGCTGATTGCCCGAATAAACGCAGTGCTTTATGGTACTAGCAGAAGCAGATAAAAATGATGGATAAAAGATGCTGAATGCCGTTGCTAAACCTCTGGTTAAACTGGTGGAACGTTACCTGCCTGACCCTTATATTTTTGTGTTGTTATTGAGTCTGTTGGTGTTTGTCGCCGCCATAGTTTTTGAGCAACAAAGTCCTTTGGCTGTGGCGCAGCAATGGGGCGACGGCTTTTGGGGTTTGCTGAGTTTTTCGATGCAAATGTTGTTGGTATTGGTCACAGGTTTTATGCTGGCCAGTACTCCGCTAGTCAGTAAGTTGCTGGACAGGCTGGCTATGCTAGCCTCCACTGCAGGTCAGGCCATAGTGCTGGTGACGCTGGTGTCTTTAGCTGCGAGTTGGCTGAACTGGGGTTTTGGTTTAGTCGTTGGGGCTTTATTTGCTAAAGCTTTGGCGCGGCGTATCCAGGTTGATTACCCCTTACTGATCGCCAGTGCTTATTCAGGTTTTGTCATTTGGCATGGTGGCCTGTCGGGTTCAGTGCCTTTAACTATTGCCACGTCCGGTCATTTTGCCGAAGCTCAAATCGGCATTATTCCAACATCCGACACTATTTTTTCGTTATTTAATCTGGTGCTGGTGGCGGCTTTATTTGTCTCTGTGCCGCTGCTGAATTACCTGATGCGGCCTAAAGCTGAAGATTCAATCTATATAGACCCAGCTAAGTTAGCGCCTGAAACCTTGCCCGATTTAACCACCGAACGTCCTGCCGATAAGCTGGAAAACAGCTTTGTGATCACAGCTTTGATTACCTTGGCCGCCGGGGCTTATTTGCTGCAGTATTTTGCTAAAGCCGGTGGGCTGAATCTGAATATAGTGAACTTCTTATTTTTGTTTCTGGCGATTTTGCTGCATGGCACCCCAAGGCGTTTATTACATAGCCTGCAGCAGGCCATTCAGGGCGGGGCTGGCATTATTATTCAGTTTCCGTTTTATGCCGGCATTATGGCGGTGATGATGCAGTCGGGTTTAGCTCAGTCTTTATCGCAGTGGTTTGTTAGTTTTGCTACGGCAGAAAGTCTGGCGTTCTGGACCTTTTTGAGCGCTGGTTTAGTCAATATTTTTATTCCATCCGGTGGTGGTCAGTGGGCAGTGCAGGCTCCTGTGATGCTGCCTGCAGCATTGGAATTAGGGGCTGAAGTCAATCGTATTGCCATGGCTGTGGCCTGGGGCGATGCCTGGACTAACTTAATTCAGCCGTTTTGGGCTTTGCCTGTTCTGGCGATAGCTGGCCTTAAAGCCAAAGATATCATGGGTTATTGTTTGCTGCAGTTGCTGGTGACAGGTGTCATTATTAGTCTGGTGTTAAGTTTTGTCTGAGTCAGCCTTTCACTGCAGACAGAAAGGACGCAATAGTAAAGCGCCCGGAACCTGGGTTCAGATCGTAGGCATAGTCAGGCTTGATATCGCCTGAGTGCAAGGATGAGCAGCGGTACAGTACCAGTCGGTTAAAACGGGCCGGTACAGTAGCAATAACTTCAAACAGTGCCGTGTCACCACAAATATAACCTCTAGGTGCACCGTGCTGCTGAAAATCAGCCTGCAGCGCTTGCTGATAGGAGTCCTGACGCTCTGGGGTAATGGCTTCATATCCTGTGCTGCGATGACGATAAAAACTGGTACCACCATGGTTTTCGCCACAAAGATAATAAATTGCTGCCAGTTCGTCAGGACAGGGCCTGTCAAAATGCGGAATAGATTGCATAGGCGACAATTCTGTCGCCGGGGTACAGACCATTGAAAAATAGCTGTTCACCTGCTGCAGTTGTGTTGGAGCTAAGCCAAAACAAGCCTGCAGTGGTTGTGCTAAATACTGCAGCAGGTGAGCGCCAAAAGCTTGAGGTGCAACAGAGCGTAAGCCTGGATACAAGCCTGCTACCTGTTTAACTTCTCCTTGCTGCAAAGCATACCGGATCAGTTGCTCTGGCTGCGGAATAAAATCATCCACCACCAGCAGCGGCTGTTGCTCCAGACCTATTTGGCTAAACCTCACCACTGGCTGCTTCATTAATAAATTTTTCCGGCTTTGCAGTTCTGGTTTATATAGTTTTGGTGGGACGGCATATAGTCGACAGACTTACGGATCACGCTGCGAATGCCTTCCAGCCGTTTTGCCAGTTCAGCTTCAGGAAACAGATCTGCCATAGGGTGATAAGCTTGTGGTGTTATGCCTTGTCCCAGCATGACTTCAAACCAGCTCAGATCGCTGAACATTTCATTGTTAAAACGAAAAATGCGGCCATTGGCCTTAAACTGTTGGATTTTCTGGGTCAGCTCATCCGGCACAGGCATGGTACGGCAATAATTCCAGAACTCTGAATCAGTGCGCTCTGTGGCATGGTAATGCAGGATCAGAAAATCCCGGATTTTGTCATAGTCAAAATGCATCTGACGGTTGAATTCGTCTATATCACTTTGTGCAAAGTTACGGTCGGGAAAAAAGCTGAATAACTTAGAAATGGTGGCCTGTACCAAATGCAAACTGGTGGACTCCAGCGGTTCCATAAAGCCACCTGCCAGCCCAACAGCCAGACAGTTTTTATTCCAGAATTGTTTACGTTTGCCTGTGACAAAGCGGATAGGGCGTGGTTCTGCCAAAGCTTCACCATCCAGATTCTTCAGCAAAATAGCTGTGGCTTCGTCTTCCGACATAAAACGGCTGCAGTAGACATGACCATTGCCCACTCTGTGTTGCAGCGGAATACGCCATTGCCAGCCAGCAGGCTGGGCTGTAGCTCTGGTAAAAGGCCAGGGTTCAGAGGTCGAAGCGCTTGGCACTGCAATAGCTCTGTCGCAAGGCAACCAGTGGCTCCAGTCTTCGTAACCGGTTTTTAGCGTTTGTTCAATCAAAAGCCCGCGAAAACCTGAGCAGTCGATAAAAAAGTCAGCTTCGTGTTCAGTGCCATCGGCCAGACGTAAAGAACGGATAAAGCCATTATCCAACTGACGTACTTCAACCACTTCACCTTCGGTGCGTTGTACGCCCCATTGTTCGGCTAATTCACGTAAATATTTGGCAAAAAGCCCTGCATCAAAATGAAAGGCGTAGGCGATATTCGACAGTGGCGAATTACCTGCATCCATGGACCTCATAAAACGATGTTCAAGGCAGGCGAGTGAACTTAGGGTGTATTCATCCAGTGGTGCCGCCTTGCCTAAAGAACGCATTTTTAACCAGTAGTGATAAAACTGCAGCCCTTCCATATTTTTGCCAACATCGCCAAATGCATGAAAATAGCTGCTGCCTTGTTTTTGCCAGTCAACAAACTGAATACCCAGCTTAAAAGTGGCCTGAGTGCGGCGCATAAAGTCGTTTTCGTCCAGCCCAATCAGTTCGTTGTAGAGCATGATCTGCGGTATGGTAGCTTCGCCAACCCCTATAGTGCCTATCTGATCTGACTCAATGACCTGGATCTGGCAATATTGATTTTTTAACACTTTCCCCAAAGCTGCTGCCGTCATCCAGCCCGCAGAACCCCCACCTAATACAATGATTTTTCTTATTTTTTCTATCATAACAACCTCAATGTTCAAGCTGCTGCAGGCAGCGATTCAGGGTATCAGCCTGAGAGGGCATAGCGGCAATTAATCTGGCGATCTGTTGCTGTACCAGCCTTAATCCTTGGTGTATTTCAGTCTCTGTCCGGTTGGCCAGCAGCATACTGGAGAGTTCAGGTTTGAGGCCAAGTCCCTGCATCAGCCCAAACCATTGGCCAGCTTTAATAGCATCGGTTTCTGTATTGGGCGCGCGGCCTAAGCGGGCAAAAGCCTGGCCAGTTTTAGTCGCCAGTGGTTGCTGATGTAACTGCAAAAAGTCCTGCACCTCAGACTGATACTGTTGCCAATGTTGGTTATACATCAACGCTGTGGCCGGGCAACTGCTCTGGTTTGGCAACAAATCCAGCCAGCGGATCACCAGATATTGCAAGGCCGTCAGGCCGTTGTATAGAGGGCAATCCAAAGCCGCTGCTGCTTGTCCAAAGCGCAAATGGTTATGCTGCCAGGGCTGGGATTCTGTTGGCTGTTGTCTTGAGCAGTGCTGCCAGTCTGTTTGGCCTGTCAGCTGTTGCAGTTCTTGCCTGATTTGCGGTAAATCAACAGCCGGATCTGTGCATTGGGTAAACCAATGACTTCCTTGCTGCAATGGCAGCCGGACCAGCCAGCCCCATGACGTTTGGATCACAGAGCTATAAGGCTGCTGCAATAGCTCTGTTGTATCTTGTGCAGAGAAAAACTGTACAGTGCGACTTGTCACGCCAGTTGTGGGTTCTGCTCTGCAATCCAGGCAATGACCAACAGGGATAGTAGTGCCTTGATCCAACTGCAGGCTGCTGATTTGGCCTTCAGTATTGTGCTGGATCTCCAGTGTTTGACTACTGAGGAAGGTCACCCCATGCTGCAGGTTAAAGTGCTTCAGACAAGCCGTGAATTCTTCGGTATGCAGATGTACGCCATAACTCAGAGCGCTACTTAGATCCGGCCTGTTTGCCGGCGCCAGAGCAAATTTGCCCTGACGTGCAGCTGAAGCCGCTATGCTAAACTGCTCAGCTTTGCTGTCCGGATCCTGCTGCAATAGCTGCAGTATGGCTTGATCAAATTCAGCTGCTGCGCCGTTCAGGCCATAATGACCAAAAGGTACAAACCAGCTGTTTTCACCGCTTTGATACTGACTGCCCAAAGAAAAAGTACCTTTGGCGTTCTGCAGTAATTGTTGCAAAGGTAAGTCCAGCATCTTACAGAGTGTTGCAAGCTCAGGTCCGCATGCCACTGCGCTGGGTTCTTTGATCACAGCTGGTAACTCCAGCGCTACACACTGATAACCAAAGGGCTGTAAATGTCTGGCTACTATGGCCGTTGCCATCTGTAACCAGAGACCCTGGCCTATCAACACCAAAGGTTGTGGCATCAGATTTACCCCCTGTGTCCATACAAACTAAAGGCGGGTGCCACTGCAGCGCCTGCCAGTTCAGTGTTGCGTAAGACATGGTGATGCTCCGGCATAGCCTGTACCAGTTGTTGCAACTGCTGCTGATAGTCACTGAACCAGTGCTGCAGTCTGGTTGTATCCAAAGCAGAAAGGCGGGCATCCAGTTGCTGTGGCTGCAGGCCCTGACCCAGATAAAGTGCTAACCAGCTGGCAGGCTGAAACAGCCCTTGCCGGTATTCCAGCAGATGACCTGTTTCCCTGAACATCTCCAGTCGTTGTGACAAACTGTCTGGTACTGCCATCTGGGCGCAATATTGCCAAAAAGGTTCAGGCCTGGCATTGAGTTTGTAGTGCAGTATTAATAAGTCGCGCACCCGCAGGTATTCAAGCTCCATTTTCTGGTTAAACAGCTCTCGCTCCACCTCACCTACAGGGTTGGAAGGGAAATACTGCAGCAGGCTTTCAATGGCAATTTGCACCAGATATAAACTGGTGGATTCCAGCGGTTCAAGGAATCCTGAAGACAAGCCTATTGCGACACAATTTTTAACCCAACTTTGTTTACGTCGCCCTGTGACAAATTGCAAGGCTCTGGCTGGAGCTAAAGCTTGTTCCTCTAAGCCAGCCATTAATTCTTGCTCTGCGGCACCGTCACTCAGGTAAGAGCTGCAATACACCAGACCATTACCAGTGCGGTGCTGTAACGGAATACGCCATTGCCAACCTGCTGTCATGGCCTTTGCGCTGGTGTAGGAAGGTGGTGTTGGATCTTTTTCGCTGGGTACGGCCAAAGCTTTGTCGCAAGGTAGCCAATGCTGCCAGTTGTCATAACCAGTCTGGAGCGTTTTATCGATCAGCAAAGCGCTAAAACCTGAGCAATCAATAAAAAGATCGCCATCTATTTGCCTGCCATCTTCTAGTATCAGGTGAGCAATATCACCGCTGGTATTTTGTGTGACAGCCGTGACTTTGCCATCCAGCCACTCGACGCCATGATCTATTGAATGCTGCCGTAACAAAGCGGCATAAAGAGTCGCATCCAGATGATAGGCATAGTTAAAAGCAGAAGCAGGGTGCTTCAGATCGGCCACGGGACGGCTGAATTTGCCTTGTTGTGCCATCAGTACGGCGAGCGAGTACTGACCATAGTTTTTTAGAGAGGCTGTTTTTTGCTGCTGTAACCAAAGCCAGTGTTGATGAAAAGGCAGGCCATATAAATCCTCACCACTTAAACCAAAAGGGTGGTAATAGTCGCTGTTTGCCTGTCCCCAGCCGCGAAAACGGATCGCCAGTTTATAGCTGGCCCCTGTCGCCTGCAGAAAGTCAGCCTCGTCCAGGCCAATCCATTGATTAAACTGACGGATATGAGGAATAGTGGCTTCGCCAACGCCAACAGTACCTATCTGAGCGGATTCAATCAGCTGAATACTGAAACGGTGTTTGGGTAAATATCTGGATAAGGCCGCTGCAGTCATCCAACCTGCGGTGCCACCACCCAGAATAATAATGCGTTGTTTAGCTTCCATAGTGACTAATGTATTGCTCCTGCATAACAAGGTGCACTTTAGTGTGTTCCACCAAAATGCACCTTGAATACTACAACTTCATGGTTTTATTGAGTAGCAGCTTTAAAAGTTGCCACGCATCACTAAAGCAATACGCCGGTCTGCAACAAACCAGGAACGACCGGCTTCCTGCCCTTCATTATTCAGCATCATCAGGGTTTCTGATTGTGAGTTAGTCAGGTTAGTCGCCTGTAAACCTATGCTGAAATTATCTGTCATGTTGTAAAACACAGAACCATCCAACTGGCCGCTGTCGTCATACCAGAGTGGCGCTTTACTGATCACATCCCTGGTGGTGAGCAGGTACTTGGAACGCCAGTTATAAGCCAGGCGCGAACTCCATTTGCCTTTTTCATACATAGCAACCAGGTTAAAGGTGCGATCGGACTGACCTTGTAATGGCACATTGTCCAGGCTAACGCGTATACCTGTATCAGTACTGTCGTCTCCAATCCAGGTTTCATCTTCTACATCAATCTCATCGTTGGGTACACCACTGGCATCAATGTACGTAAAGCTGGCTTGCATACCTAAACCATTCCAGGGTTCGGGCAACATGTCATAAAACTGCTGGTAAGCCAGTTCTAAACCATCCATTTTGCCATCACCACCGTTGGTTGTGGTGCTGATGAGTGCGGTCTGGTTTGCACCGCTGGCAGGGTTCGTCATCGACTGCGGAAATGCACCTTGCACAAAGTAGTTTTTCAAATCTTTGTGGAATAAGGTGGCGCTTAACTGGCCGACATCGGCGAAATACCATTCCAGCGAAATGTCGTACTGCACTGATTCCATAGGTTTCAGGTAGGGATTACCACCACTGCCGGTCCAGGCCGGAACATAAGCGCGCTGGATCAGGTTATCCTGAGGCAAAGGTGGATTATCAGGATCAACATCTTGTATAGGTCGTACCGACTGCACAGATTCATTACCCAGAGTCACCCTGTTTTGCACATCGCCCATATCAGGCAAAGCCACAGCTTTAGAAAAGGCAAAACGTGATACCAATTCGTCAGTCAGCTCTACTTTAATATTGAAGCTGGGTAACAGCATGGTGAACTTAGTTTCTGCGGTTAGCCGCTGCTCAGTGTCATTACCAAATGCCCTGTCGTTGTCAGACAGGTAGTTGAGCGGATCGCCAGCCCAACGGTTTTCAGGTGCTTCCAGTGCAGCTTCCAAATCAGCATAAGTGCCTGCTGCTATCTGCTGATTGAGGTAATCCAGCACTAAGGTTGAGTTTAGCTGACGGTTTTGCAGTGACTCTGGAGGCAGGAAATCAGGTAATAGATCCGGGAAAGTGACAAAACCATTGGCTTCACGATCCAGTACCACATAACGTAAACCTATATTACCGCCATAACGCAGTTCGCCTTCGCCTTCAAAGTTCAGCCGGAAATACACTGCTTTGTTGGTTTCAGTGGTGTCATTGACTTCACCTGGTGTAAAAATGCCAAATTCTGAATCTACCCCAGCTCGTTGTGGATAAGGAGTCCAACTACCACCAGCGGATTGGAAGATCTGTCTGGCAGGGTTGGCACCCATAATAGAACGGACATAAGCTTCGGTGGCATGTATGGTTTGATTGCCAGGTATATTGGCTATGCCGCCACCATGGAAATCGGACCAATCTACTAACTCAAAATCTGTCTCTGAACCTTCCAGAGTGTCCAGCCAGCCTGCGGGAGCAGCGCTACTGAACTCTGGTGCTAAAGCGCCCCAGTTCCAGCTGGTTGCCCGCACAGTTTGCTCACGTTTGGCATAACGAATACCTGCCTGAATTGAGGTCATAATGCCTTTATCTTCCAGATGGTAAGTCGCATCCAGACGAGTAGCAAAAGAATCACCTTCTGAACGTTCATAGTGATCCATGGCACTGCGCAGTAAATAGGAGCTTGGGTCCTGGAAGTAATTGCTATCACCTGCCGGATCGCCGCTAAAGCCTGGGTAACCACTGGCAAATAAATCCGGATTGGCATCACGATAACCAAACCAAGGGTCAACTAACTCCATAGTCGGCGTGCTGCCCGTTACATCATAAGCCTGACCAGCAAAAGCGCCGGTATGCACTACCACATCATCGTCACTGGTTTCTGCCTGCACGACCTGGAAGTCACTGCTTAGTTCCCAGCGCTCATTAGGTTTCCATTTGAAGTTCAGCGAAAAGTCTTCAACTAAGGTTTCAGTATCTTTTACTCTGCTATCAAACTGAGTGATGTAACCAAACTGATTGCGGGGATTGTCACCCCAGGTTCTGGGAACCCTGTCGATGTTACCATCGGCAACACGCCAGCCATCCACCCCCTGAGTGATCACACCGGATTCAAACAAACCCTGATCATCGAATTCAAACTCTGTGCCTTCGAGAGGTCGGGTTCTGCGGTTTTCCAGGCTGTAGTATCCGCCCTGATATTTCACGGCCTGCTCATGCCAAGATAAGCGTGAGTCGGAACGAATATACTGGAAAGTACCGAGGAAGCTGTCATCGCTATTTTGCCACTGCAAAGCGGTCGACATCCCAGTACGCTCGCGGTCATCAAATTTGGTGAGCAAGTTAGCTGCATTAGGTAACCAAACAGTACCGTTGCCATCTGCACCAGCAAAATCTTCAGCGCCGGCTAAAGTGCGGGCATAAGCCTGCACATAGGCATCAGACTGAATACCATGAGACTCACCATACAACTGTGAATGAGCTGCATTGAGCAAAAAGCCAAATTCACTGCCGTTGTCGAGTTGATATCTGTCACTAAAAATAGCGGACAGCGTAGGGCTGCCTTTTTCTGCCAAATCGCCATAAGAATAGTCGCCACTAATGGCAAACAAACGGTCACTGGAATCAAAAGGTTTTCGGGTACGCAAACTGACGGTACCGCCTATACCCCCTTCAATCATATCTGCAGTCTGGTTTTTATAGATGTCTACGCCCCCCATTAATTCCGGAGAAACATCCTGAAAAGACAAACCGCGACCTGAGTTGGCAGTAAAAGAATCACGACCATTAAATTCACTTCGGGTCTGGGTCATACCACGAATGATGGCACCACTGCCTTCAACGCTGAAATGATCCGGGTCGTCAGGGCCAGCAAAACGTTCTATCGATACGCCGGGTACCCTTTGTATGGCTTCCAACACGCTACGATCCGGCAGTACGCCTATATCTTCAGCTGAAATACCATCTACTACTGTATCTGCCAGGCGTTTGACATTCTGAGCGCTTTGCAGGTTCGCTCTGGTGCCTTTAACCTCTATGATCTCCACACCCTCTTTAACTGCTTCC
This sequence comes from Gammaproteobacteria bacterium, assembly GCA_018815765.1. GTDB lineage: Bacteria > Pseudomonadota > Gammaproteobacteria > Enterobacterales > Alteromonadaceae > Pararheinheimera. The sequence goes on from JAHIWM010000180.1 coordinate 9,848, forward strand.
TGCTCTTTTGTTTTATCTGTTTCCTGAGCCTGAGCAGAAACCGACATCCCCACTATTGCCATCGCCAGCAGCGACCTTCTGAATATGGGTCTGTCGGACCTTTTGTGTATTGCTCTTCTTGTTGGTGCCATCAGCACTCTCCCCTTTTGTTTTTGTCTTGCCACCCAACAGCAGTCAGTTTTCTCCCCCGTCTGTCCCTGTGGCGCTGTTTGCCAGCTATTATTATTTCCTGCACTTCTAGGCTAACGTACCGCTTTTTATACCGTTATTTATCGTCATAGCTGCCCAAATTGATAGTGAGTGGTGTAAGTCTGGACGTCAAACCGTCTCCGAAAAAACAGAATAGCGAAAACAGAATTCGCACCTTTTTTGAGCAGTAATGCATTAAGCTGGTGCGGATGGGATCTAACGAGAGTTGTGGAAATAAGTGTGGGATAGAAAACCGACTGAGCTAAGAGTTTGAGGGTTAGTGCAGCACTGATTGTGTAGCATAGGGCACTGCTGATGCATGGTTTTATCTGACAGGCCAGATCAATGCCCAGCCTGTCAGTAGAGACTTAATGCACTTTGTAGCTATGCAGCTGATCTTTGGCAAAATAATGCACACCAAATAACAAGCCACCTGCATGGGCATCGTCTGTGGGTTTACCTGAGCAACGTACAATCACGTGGTCTGCTGTTTCTTCGACCAGATCTTCGTTTGGGAACACCATAATGTCTGGCGAAATTAAACCTATCAGTTTGCTGCCTACTATGTAATAGCTGCCAACATCGACTTTTTTACCGCTGGATTTCAGTTGTCCTGCTTTATCCCGCTCAATTAATCCAAGCAAAACTTGTGCGCCTGTGGTCAGTTCAGCTCTGAATTTATCAAGCTCAGCCTGTGATGGTTTTTTGATATCTTTCACCGGTATTTTGGTTGGTAAATGGTATAAATAACGGCCTGTCCAGCCTGGTTCTTCCAACTGGAATATCAGGGACATACGATAAACATCATCAGCTCCTTCCTGGATCACCACATATGGATAAAGTGATGCTTCTTTGCCTGAGCCTGCAAACAGAGGCCTGCTTTTGCTGAGGTCTGCAGTGATCTGATAGGGGTCTACGCCAATAAATTCATCTTTGTAGTGTGAGGTGGTGGATTGGTTGTAAGCATCCACAGCCATTTCACCGACAAAAGGAATAGGGTTCAGCATCAGCGCTGCACTTTCCGCCTGGACAAAAATATACTGTGAACCTGCAAAACTGCTGCCTTCAGATGGAATAGCTTTCGGCAAAGCTTGCACCACAGTGATTTGACCAACAGGAGTGGCTTTTGCCAGCGACGTGCTGGCGGTTGGACTGCTGCAGCCCTGTAGTAACAGAGCACAAGTGCTAAGCATCAATACCAGTGTTTTGGTTTTTATCTTCAGTGAATTCATAACCTTCCTTAGCTGTTTTGAGAACAACACAATTTGTAGCAAATTTTTAGATTGGCGACTACAGCTTGCCTTGAAAACGAGCCCTGAATTCGTCTTTAAAACGCCTGGATAAATTCAGCTTTTCGCCGCTGTTTAATAAAATTTCACCATCACCGCTGGGGTCGTAGCTGATGCTATGAATAGCATGATGATTGATGGCTAAACTGCGGTGAATACGACTGAAACCCTTGTGTTGCAGCAGATCTACTGTACTAGCAAGGGTTGCGCGCAGCGGGTAAATCCGGCCTTTGCTATGCAAGTTGACATAGTTGCCGGATGACTCCAGCCAATCGATATCGTCCACTTTGACCAGAAATTCTTTATCCAGTTTACGCACCAGAAAATGTTCGGGTGTGGTGCTGTTTTGGTTCACGGCTGGCGTGTCTTCGTTTTGCTCTGCACCAATCAGCATGGCGTCGCCTTTTAAGCGGCGATAGACAAACTGCGCCAGATGAAACAGCGCAAACAAAAACAGATAACCCCAGACATCTTTGCGGTATTCATAGAAGAATTCACGGGCTAAAGGGCCAAAATCATAACCTCGTCCAAGTAGCCCACACACCAGCTTACGTAGTGCCACCATCAGGCTGATATGGCCAATACAAAACAATAAACTGGCAACAAAATGCAGTGATAATTGTAAGCCTATAGCATTAAAACGGGGTGGCACTTTGTTAAAAAACCAGACTAAAAATGGCGTCAGGATCAAAGTGCCGACAGCGCTGCTGTATTCCCAGACTAAAGGTTCCCACCATTGCAAAGTAGAAAAGGGGTCTCTGTTGTGCTCCATCCAGACCGAACTGGCATTAATGCTGTTGTTGATCAGCAAATACAAAGCAAAAAGCAGATAGCTATACAACACCTTGTGTTGATCAAATAGTTCAAACCAGTTTTTAGCCACAGCGTTCGTCCCCACCAGCCACCTCTTATCCCTTAATTCCACCACCAACCTATTCAGCTCTGTGCGCCTGGATTTACAACAGACAGACTAAGCCAAATCACACAGGAGACTTAGAATGACACGAACTGACACTGGCCGTCGATATGAACTCGATTGGTTACGCAGCATTGCTTTTGCACTGCTGATTTTGTACCACATTGGTATGTATTATGTCGCCGACTGGGGCTGGCATATCAAAAGTGAGCAGACCTTTACCGGTCTGCAGGATTTAATGATTTTGACTAACCCCTGGCGTATGTCTTTGTTATTTTTACTGGCAGGTATGGCGCTGAGTTTAGTGTTGCCGCGTATCAGTAGATTGAAACTTTTAGGGCTGCGTTCCAAAAGGTTATTGATCCCTTTGTTATTCACTATGTTTGTCGTCGTAGTGCCGCAAGTCTATTTTGAGGCGCTAAGCCAGCAACTGATCCAGCCGGGTTATTTGCAGTTCTGGTGGCAGTATGTCAATCCTGTCACCGACTTATTGCCCGATCATCATAGCCCTATTGGTTTACTGACCTGGAACCATGCCTGGTTTATTCCGTATTTATGGTGTTACAGCCTGCTGGTGCTGTTGTTTTACCCGCTGCTGAAGGCTATTTCACAAGCGCGCTGGTTGCAGAAGTTGCAGGGTCGTTATGCCTTGGCGCTGGTTTTTGGTTTGATGTTTTGGGCCTGGTGGACTTTATGGGCTGATTTTCCCAGTACTCATGCTTTAGTGGATGATTGGTATAACCATGCTAAATATTTTCTGGTCTTTATTGCGGGATTTATGCTGGCGCGGCAGGATTTATGGTGGCAGCAACTGGTGTCGAACAGAAGGTTGTGGCTGGGTTTAGCCCTGCTGTGTTACAGCCTGATTATTGCGGAACGCCAGGATGTTTTTGACTATTACTCAGGCCCGACAAATAGTGAAACTCTGCACAATATGCTGTTTGGTTCTGTACTGGTGCTCAATCACTGGGTTTGGTTACTGGCCGTTTTAGGTTATGCCGGAGCTTATCTGGCAAAAACAAATAGCCCGCTGTTAAGGTACTGCAATGACGCTGTATTGCCCTGGTATATTTTGCATCAGACACTGATTATTTTGTTTGCCAGCTGGCTTAAACCTCTGGCTATACCAGCAGTTGCAGAGTTTCCATTGTTGCTGGTATTGACGGTAGCAGGATGCTGGTTGGGCTATGAACTGATACGCCGTGTTGCTTTGTTACGCTGGTGTTTTGGGGTGGGCAAAGCCCGGCAGACCACTCAGAACTCAACATCGCCGGAGTCGTTGTCAGAAGCAGATGCTGTGCGCTAACTAATCAAAGACCAGAGTTGGAGTGGCTCTGGTCTTTTTTGAACTTCTGAGCTGTTTTATTGCAGCACTAAAGTGCCACCTTGCACCAACTGCTGATGCGAAATAAAAGGTCGCGTCAGCGTTTTGCCATTGAATTGCAGCAGCGGGTTTTGGCCTGCAGCCGCTCTGGATTGCTGCTTATGGATAGTCAGTGTTTTGCCCGGATAATAGTTGGGATCCAGCTGAATAGTGATTTTATCGAAGCTGGGTTCAACCACAGCGTAATCCATCACACCAGGGCTTAACGGATAAATACCCAGCATCGAAAAAACCAGCCAGGCCGATAAGGTGCCAGTGTCATCATTGCCAGGTATACCACCAGGGCTGTTGTGGTAATGCTGCTTAATCAGCTGTTGTACTCTTTGACTGCTGCGCCAGCTTTGGCCTTCAACGAAATGATACAGGAAGGGGTAGGTAATATCCGGCTCATTGGCCATATCAAAGTTGCCTGTGCTGAAGGTTAAATCCAGTTGCTGTAAAAATTTGTCCTGCCCACCTAATTGTTGGATTAACCCCGGTGTGTCATGTGGCACATAAAAGCGGTAGTTCCAGGCGTTACCTTCAATATAACCTGGCGCGGGTTCAAAGTTACGACCCAGTTCAGGGTTATAAGGTGTCAGCCATTCGCCGTTGCGCTTTTTAGGTCTGAGCATGCCTGTGCTGGCATCAAAGAGTTTGCGGTAGTTGCCGGAGCGGGCCAGATACTTTTGCTGATCGGCAGTTTTACCTAAAGCGCCAGCCAACTGCGCCAGATTAAAGTCGGCCAGATAATACTCCAGACTGGTGGATACGCTGCCATCATAAGAGCCTTCGTCATCGACTGGCACATAACCCAGTTTTAAATAATCTTTATTTTCTGGTCGAAGCGGGTTGTTTTCTGCTTGTTCTGCCGCTCGGACCATGGCTTGGTAGGCGGTTTCGATATCAAAATTGCGGATCCCCCGTAAGTAGCTATCGGCAATCATTGGGGTGGCCGGGTCACCCACCATCACCTGAGTTTCCATACCATACAGCTCCCATTTCGGTAGCCAGCCAGATTCAGCAGCCATAGCCACTGCAGACTGCAGCATATCGTTTTGTAAAGCCGGATACAGCAGGCTCAGCAGCGGGTGCAGATTTCTGTTGGTATCCCACAAGGAATACACGCTGTAACGGTTTTTACCGCCCGCATTGCCTGTTCCAGCTTGACCCATCAGCGGGTAATCGCCGTTGACGTCCTGAATAATATTCGGGTGGATCAGGCTATGGTACAAAGCCGTGTAGAACATGGTTTTTTGGTTGGCCTGATCAGGTCCGCTGGCTTCAAGCTGCACTTTATCCAGCAATTGATCCCAGGCCGTAACGGCTTTTTGTCGGGTTTCTTCAAAGGCAAAACCAGGTTGCTCAGCGTTCAGGTTCTGGCGGGCATTTTCTATACTGACAAAAGAAATCCCCAGTTTGACCTCAATGGCTTCCTGCTCTTTGGTATCAAAATCAAACCAGGCCCCTATATCATCACCTGATAGTTCTTGCTGATAGCCCGGATAAGGTTTGATGCTGTTGTGGTATTGCATCCACTCGGCTTCGACATTTTTGTAAGCTGGCATTTTTTTCCAGCCCCCAAAAGATTTCGCCGCTTTGCTAAAACGGGCGACAAAATACACAGGACGCACATCTTCAGGGTGATAACAAAAGGTGCCAATCATTCGGCTGCCTTCGACTTCCTGATTGGAGATGATTTTCAGGCTGGCGCCGGTTTCATTAGTCAGGCCAAGCCCTAAATTCAGTAGCAGATGAGATTCGCCTTTAGGGAAAGTAAAACGGCTTAAGCCTGTGCGTAAGGTACTGGTCAGTTCGGCCTGAATTTTATATTTATCCAATGTAGTCCGGTAATAACCAGGGCTGGCGGCAGAAGCTGAATAAGTGCTGCCGTAGTCGCGGGCGTCCAGTTGCAACTTGCCATGAGTGGGCATCAGCAATAACACGCCAGCTTCAGGGCAACCGACGCCACTTAAATTTAAATGACTGAAGCCGGTCAGAAAACGGTTTTCGTCTATATAAACCCTGGAATTCCAGGCGGCATCTTTTTCGGTTGGGTTAAGTGTGTCACCAAAAGCCACGTTAAAAGGAGAGACAGAGGCCAGCGCATTCGGGTACTGAGCTCCCGGATGAGTAGCGCCGAAGTTGGAGCTGCCAATAAAGGGATTGACGTACTGACTATTGCCCGCCAGCACTGTGCAGCTAACACTTAGTAAAACACTGATCATTAATGATTTCATAGTCTTGCTCTTAGGGGGTGGCACTTATCATAAACTCCGGTTCAACCGCTAGATTCTGAGCTGTAACCCGATCTTTAGCCGCAATTGTGTTATTTCAGCGCCGGATGACCTAAGTCACGCAACACTTCAAAACAGGCACATAAAGTGTGGTAATCACATTTGGCGCCAGCCGCACTTTTCTGATTAGAATATTTAGTGTTGTCACGTCTGAGCACTCTGAACCAGGCACCGTACTGATGATCAATCATATGAGCCCAGCTGTAATTCCACAGTGCTTCGTACTGTTGCAGGTATTTTTGCTGGCCTGTGCTTGTGTGCAATAAAGCAGCAGCGGCAAAACTTTCAGCCTGAACCCAGAAGTATTTGTCGTCGTCACACCACTGGCCTTCCGGATTAAAGCCATAAATTAAACCACCATGTTCAGCATCCCATGCTTGCTGGTAAGCTCGGTCAAACAAGGAAGCGGCGCGCTCTGTTAACCAGGCTTGTGGCTGATGACGGTTTAAAATCAGCAATAACTTGGTCCACTCGGTCTGGTGTCCAGGCTGGAAACCCCAGGGGCGGTACAGGTTTTTTGGATCAGCCTTGTTGTAATCCCAATCAGGCTGGAACGACGTGCTGTAGTGTTCCCATACCAGTCCCTGAGTTAAATCGGCCTGACGCACAGCTATGTTATACGCCAGTTGATTGGCGCGTTGCAGGAAACGGTCGTTGCCCGTGGCTTCGAAAGCCGCCAGCATGGCTTCACATAAATGCATATTGGAGTTTTGACCCCGGTAGCTGCTCAGTACTCCTGCAGGGCTGAGTTCATCGGCATACAGACCCGCATCTGCTTGCCAGAAGCGTTTTTCCAA
>JAHIWM010000181.1 GCA_018815765.1 Gammaproteobacteria bacterium
ACTGGCAAAACGCTGATGAGTGCCTGAAAGCCACTGCATAGTTTGGCTGTCCTTTGGGGCTGCACCTTCGCCAATCTGACTGAGAGTTGCACTGCAATGACTGATCAAAAGTGACGTGGGCTGAATGGGGATCAAGGCTAAGTCGGCATTCAGCTGTTCCAGTAGATAAGGCACCACCTTTTGCTGAAAACCATGATTGTCTTCCAGCGCTTTATTCACCACTGTAGGCAAATGTTGTTTCAGCTCAGTTCCCAGCTTTTGAGTCGCAGTAAAATATGCCAGAACCACAGCCAGCAGCAGGCCAAACCACAGACTGCCCGCCAGTAGCCAGAATGAGCTGTGCATTTTAAACTTCACAATGTAAATCCACTATGGTGGGTTTGAGCATCTCATCCAGAGCCAGTAAGCTCTGCTGCAGCAGACAGCTTTTATCCTCAAGACTTTTATGCAAAAACCAGCTGCCGCCATTACTATAACCAGGGATCAGCAACCGTTGCTCAGGCAAGACTTCAGTGCCAGCCAAGGTATACAACACTTGATCTGCAGCTTGTTGCACCACCTCTTGCTTTTGGTCCAGCAACACACTGGAGTAGATAGTGATTTCCCCTTTTTCAAAAGCGGCCAGCAAGGTCGTCCAGTCGTAATATTGTCGATAGTTAATATCGGCCAAAGTCAGGCCTTCTTGCTGCAACAAAGCCACAGGCAACTGAAAACCGCTATAACTGTTCACATCGGTTAAAAAACCAAAACGCTGCTGAGTCAAAAAAGCTTTATTCAACTGAAAAGACGGGCTTTTACTGACGAAATACACCGGGTACTTGGGGAAAATAAGAATTTCGCTGTAATAGGCATGCAAGTTATGCAAAGCGCCAGCTAACACCTCGCGCCTGGACCACAACAGCTGATACTGGCCTGAAATCAGCGCATCGGCTGTCAGTTCAGTACGTTTGGGCCAGCTGACTTTAACACGACCAAAGTGTGCTGCCAGCTCAGTTTTATCACACAGTTGTTTACCCAGGCTAAAAGAGTTGACCGGAGAACCTACCACGGATAACACAGGCCCTTCCGCTGCTGAGTTAATACGGCATTCCATACTGTCGTAGTCAGTTAATTGCAATCTGGGGGTTGGCCACATTGCCAACATCAGCAGACCACAAAACAAGACCAGAGCCACAAGGGCCAGTCCCAGATGGTACTGCCTGATTGTCAGGTAAAATCTCACTGGCGGTTCTCCATGCTTTGGCAAAAGAGTAGCCAGCAGCTGTGACAAATGTATGACAATCAGATGACTACAAATCAATTAGCCAGAACCGGCATGCTCTTGCTCAGTCAGGAAATTCAAGCTAGGGTAATCCTCTTTATCTGTTTGAAGAATAATTAAAAATGTTTGAAGCGCTAACCCAGATTGGTTTACCCATAGCATTAATACTGATTATGACTGGCGTTGGTATGACGCTTCAGCCTGCCAATTTCTCAGAGGTTGCGCGTCAGCCTAAAGCATTTTTTGTAGGAGCCCTGGCGCAGTTATTACTGCTGCCTGTTACGGCTTTATTCGTTATTTATCTGTTTGATCTGCAAGGTGAACTGGCTGTGGGTTTGTTTATTCTGGCTTTGTGCCCGGGTGGTACTACCTCTAATCTTTACAGCTATTTGTGCGAGGCCGATCTGGGTTTGTCGGTCGCGCTAACAGCACTGGTTGGATTTATCACGCCATTTTCGTTGCCACTGCTGGCAGCATGGGCGATAGAACACTTCCTTGGTGAAAACACCTCATTCCAACTGCCGTTGTTAAAAACCTGGCTGACCTTGATGATTGTCAGTGTTTTACCTGTATTGCTTGGCATGTGGTTTAACTTTAAATGGCCTGAACGCTCACATCGCATTCAACCCTTTATCAGCCGCTTTTCGGTGATTGTATTGGTGTTATTGATTATCAGCATAGCAACTAACCTTGGCTCAGACCTTTGGCTATTTTTAGAAAAAACCGGACCGGCCACTTTAGCTTTAAATGTGCTGACTATGGTTGCAGGTTATTGGTTAGGCCGTTTTTTACTGCAGCAGGAAAAACAAGCCAGAACCATTTGTCTTGAAGTGGGCCTGCAAAATGGCACACTCGCTTTGATGATCACCACAGGCATTTTACAAAACAGCGCCATGTCGATAGCCCCCAGCGTCTATAGCTTACTGATGTTTATGACGGCGAGTTTGTTTACGGTTTGGGTGTTACGCAAAGATAAAACCAAGAGCAGTGGCGTTGTTTAAAATAGGCTTAGATTGAAGACGGGCGACCATTCAATGAGCTTTACGCAAGCACCGAAACCAAAGCTTTTTGCCAACCGCTTAGCAACTGCTGGCGTTTATCTGCTGACATCGCAGGTAAAAACTGTTGAGCATCAGAGCTGAATTGCACGTTGGCCAGACTGTCAAACCAACCCAGCTGCACTGCTGCCAGCACCGAAGCGCCATAAGCCGAAGCTTCGTTTTGGCTGGGTTTAAGCACTGGCACATTCAGCACATCAGCCAGATGCTGGCAAAGCCAGTTATTCGCCACCATGCCACCATCTATTTGCAATTGCTCTGCCTTGGCACCATCAGCCAACATAGCTGCAAGTAAATCAGCAGTTTGATAGACCACAGCTTCCAAAGCTGCACGGGCGAGATTTGCTTTGCCCGTACCCAGTGTCATACCAACCAAAGCAGCACGAGCTTCAGGTTGCCAATGTGGTGCAGCTAAACCAGTAAAAGCAGGTACTAAATACACACCACCATTGTCCGGCAGGCTTTGCGCCAAAGCTTCAGTTTCACTGGCTTGTTGAATAACACCCAGCTGATCCCGTAGCCATTTGACTGCAGCACCAGCGACAAAAATGGCACCTTCCAGCGCATAAAAAGTTTGGCCCTGCACAGTAAAAGCCACAGTGGTCAGTAATCTGTGTTTAGAAAATAACGGACTACAGCCCGTATTTAATAAGGCAAAACAGCCTGTGCCATAAGTGCTTTTTAACGAGCCTGCACTGATACAACCCTGACCTAAAGCCGCAGCTTGTTGATCGCCCACCAGCGCCAGCACAGGCAAAGCCAAACCAAATAAGCGGGTATCACACAAGCCATAGCTATCAGCGCTTTGTTTAACCTGCGGCAGGATCTGCTCCGGCACATTAAACAGCTGCAGCAGTTCCTGATCCCAATTTAAGCTTTGCAGATTCAGCAATAAAGTACGGCTGGCATTGGTGCTGTCTGTGGCATGCACCTGACCTGATGTGAGACGCCAGAGTAAAAAACTATCGATAGTGCCAAAGGCCAGTTCGTTATCGGCCAGCGCCTGCTGCACATCGGTATTGTTCTGGAGTAACCACTGAATTTTGCTGGCGGAAAAATAAGGGTCCAGCAGCAAACCGGTTTTTTGCTGCACCCAATCTTCATGGCCTTGATCTTTCAGTTGCTGGCAATAATCCGCTGTACGCCTGTCCTGCCAGACAATAGCAGGCGCCAGCACTTGGTCTTTCGCTTTATGCCAAAGCACAGTAGTTTCGCGCTGATTGCTGATGCTAACACCCAAGACTTCAATACCCAGCTGCACCGCCTGCGCCAACACCTGCCGACACACCTTCAGCACCGACAACCAAATCAGCTCTGCGTCTTGCTCAACCCAGCCCTGCTCTGGATAGACACAATCCAGCTCCTGCTGCGCCACAGCCAATACCTTGCCGTCGCGGTTAAATAACAAAGCGCGGCTGGAAGATGTACCCTGGTCTATAGATAAAATAGCTTGCTGGCGCATACATCGCTCTTAGAATAGTGTGGATAGCTCTAGCCTAGCTGGGCCTGATGCAGTTGGGAAGAGGTAAGAATGGGCTGTTCTGGCATTCCCGAAGATGAGCTGTCATAGTTTGTGGCAATAGAACTGACTCATAGCTTCTTTCTGGTGACGACTATGCACACCCTAAGTATCAATCAATTCAGAGATCATATTGATACCCATATTGAGCAAGTGATCGATAGTCACAACCCAATCAAAGTGACTCTTGATTGCGGTAAAGCCTTTGTGATGCTCAGTGCTGACGACTGGGAGCGGGAACAAGAAACACTTTATGTAATGCAGAACAAGAGCTTAATGTCACAAATTGTGGACTCTGCATCCAGCCATAAAAGAAGTAAGTAGTGAATACAGTTATAAACACGGCGACCCAAAGGCCGCCGTAGTTTTATCTCCACAATTTACTCAACAACAACGCTATTACATGTTCAGATCAAACCTGTCCAGCGTCATCACTTTGCTCCAGGCTGCAACGAAGTCTTTGGTAAACTTCGCCTTGCCATCATTAGCTGCATAGATCTCGGCAATAGCGCGCAACTCTGAATGTGAACCAAATACCAGATCCACTGGGGTGGCTGTCCATTTCAGTTTGCCGGTTTTGCGATCCACACCTTCGTACATACCTTCAGTTTTAGCCGACTTGCGCCACTCTGTGGACATATCCAGCAAATTGACAAAGAAGTCGTTGCTTAAAGTGCCAGGTTTGCTGGTAAATACACCCTGTTTCGCACCGCCTGTATTGGCATCGAGCGCACGTAAACCACCTATCAGCACTGTCATTTCCGGCACGCTTAACGTCAGCAGATTGGCTTTATCTACCAAAGCTTCGGCTGGAGATAAACTCACATCTTTACCGTAATAGTTACGGAAGCCATCAGCTTGCGGCTCCAGCATGGCAAAGGACTCCACATCGGTTTGCGCCTGACTGGCATCAGTGCGACCCGGTGTAAAGGGCACTTCCACTGTGATGCCCCCCGCTTTAGCGGCCTGCTCTACTGCTGCACTACCGGAGAGTACAATCAAATCAGCCAACGAGACTTTTTTGCCACCCTTTTGGGCTTTATTAAAGTCCTGCTGAATAGCTTGTAGCTTGTTTAGCACCTTGGCCACTTCAGCCGGATTGTTTACCGCCCAGTCTTTTTGGGGGGCTAAGGCCAAACGGGCACCATTGGCACCACCGCGTAAATCAGTACCACGGAAGCTGGCAGCTGCAGCCCAACTGGTGCGCACCAGCTCTGACACTGTTAAACCTGATGACAGCACTTTGGCTTTCAGCGCTTTGATATCCTCCGCATTGACCAATTCATGATCCACAGCTGGCACAGCGTCCTGCCAAATCAGCGTTTCAGCTGGCACTTCCGAGCCCAAATAACGCACTTTAGGCCCCATATCGCGGTGGGTTAATTTAAACCAGGCTTTGGCAAAGGCCAGTTCAAACTCCTTGGGGTTTTCTTTAAAGCGTGTGGTGATTTTGCGGTATTCAGGATCTTCCTTCAGCGCCAGGTCTGTGGTGAACATAATAGGCGCATGACGTTTGGTTTTGTCGTGTGCATCCGGCACTAAAGTCGCAGCCTGACCATCTTTCGGGATCCACTGGGTGGCGCCAGCCGGGCTTTTGGTTTTGACCCAGTCAAAGGCATACAGGTTATCCAGATACTGAGTGGTCCAGGCTATGGGGTTGACTGTCCAGGCGCCTTCTAAACCCGAAGTGACTGTATCTTCTGAATGGCCTTTGCCGCATTTGTTTTTCCAGCCAAAGCCTTGTTCTTCCAAACCAGCAGCAGCTGGCTCTTTACCAACACATTCTTCAGGTTTATGTGCACCATGAGCTTTACCAAAGGTATGACCACCCGCTATTAAGGCTACTGTTTCTTCGTCGTTCATCGCCATACGACCAAAGGTTTCGCGAATATCTTTGGCGGCAAGCAAGGGATCAGGATTGCCATTTGGTCCTTCAGGATTGACGTAAATCAGGCCCATTTGCACAGCAGCCAAAGGTTTTTGCAATTTACGATCACCGCTGTAGCGCTTATCATCCAGCCACTTGGTTTCTGGCCCCCAATAGACAATATCGGCTTCCCAATCGTCAGTGCGGCCACCAGCAAAACCAAAGGTTTTAAAGCCCATAGATTCCAGCGCCACATTACCTGTTAACACCATCAAATCGGCCCATGAAATTTGACGACCATATTTTTGCTTAATAGGCCAAAGCAAACGCCGCGCTTTATCTAAATTGACGTTATCAGGCCAGCTGTTTAAAGGCTCAAACCGCTGCTGCCCACCACCAGCCCCACCCCGACCATCAGACACCCTATAAGTACCGGCACTATGCCAGGCCATACGAATAAAAAACGGTCCATAATGGCCATAATCCGGCGGCCACCAGTCTTGTGGTGTGGTCATCAGTTTGGTGATATCTGCTTTGACGGCTTTTAAATCCAGCTTTTTGAATTCTTCTGCATAGTTAAAGCCTTGATCCATAGGGCTGGATTCCACCCCATGCTGACGCAGCGGCGCCAGATCCAGTTGTTCAGGCCACCAGAACTGGTTGCCCTTATTCATACTCTCTGCACTGGCAATATGGGTAGTTAAAGCTAGCGAAACGGCGACTGCTAAAGCCGATAGTAATGTTGTTTTCCGTTGAAGCATATGCGCTCCCTCCATTGGTTAAAGTTTAACCTGCACCGCGATAAACACTAGACCAATGGAATAGAAAATGCGGTTCTAATCAATTTAAGTGATTGATTGAGATTTAAGCAATTTGTAAAGGTTTTTTGGCGGGGCTTTGGGGTGAGCGATCTTTGTAACCAAACTGCCTTGCTTGATTACTCAACTTGCACTATATTTTGTACGCTATTTCGTACTTAATAGGACTCTATTGTGGCACGTCTCCGTCTTGATCAGGACATCCAACCTCTTTCTGAATTCAGATCCAGTGTTGCTTCTTATATTCGGCAAATTAACGAAACCCGCCGTCCTTTAGTGATCACACAACATGGCAAAGGCGTCGCTGTGCTGTTGGACGTTGCTGAATATGAAGCGATGCAGGAGAAAATTGAACTGCTGGAGGAACTGCGCACCGCTGAAGCCCAACTGGCGTCAGGTGCCGGAGTTACAAATGAAGATGCCCGCAGTTTGCTGCTAGCTCGGCTTAAAAAATGAATGTGGTCTGGTCGCCTTTAGCTTTGGAAAAGCTGGGTGACGCAGCAGATTTTATTGCGCTGGATAATCCAGCAGCAGCGGAAAAATGGGTGAACGAGGTATTAGATAAAACAGCGCTGTTGAGTTCACTTCCTGAAATGGGCCGAGCAGTGCCGGAACTTCTCTACAGTAACTACCGTGAAATCATCTTCGGCCACTACAGAATTATTTACTGCGTAGACCATGAAGTAAGGATCCTCACAGTACGTAATTGCCGACAAATGCTGGGAGATTGGGATGTTTGAGTTATTGGAGGTTGTTGAGGTCTAGGATGGCAGTTTAGGGGATCAGAGCAAGTTTGCTCGACAAACCTTGATCTGCCCTCTTCAAAATCCACTATCCCCATAAACAGAAAACCCGGCATAAGCCGGGTTTTCCTTTGAAAACAATGACATAACTAAGTTACATCATGCCTCCCATTCCACCCATGCCGCCCATATCTGGCATTGATGGAGCATCTTTCTTCGGCAGTTCTGTGACCATAGCTTCGGTGGTGATCATCAGAGAACCAACAGAAGCTGCGAACTGCAGAGCAGAACGAGTTACTTTGGTTGGATCCAGGATACCCATTTCCAGCATATCGCCGTACACGCCTGTTGCAGCGTTGTAACCGTAGTTGCCTGAACCGTTTTTCACGTTGTTTACTACAACTGATGGCTCTTCACCGGCGTTATCAACGATTTGACGCAGAGGTGCTTCCATCGCACGCAGTGCGATTTTGATACCGTGGTTCTGGTCTTCGTTGATGCCACGCAGTTCAGTCAGTTTGGCAGCTACACGTACTAAAGCCACACCACCGCCAGGTACTACGCCTTCTTCAACGGCAGCACGGGTTGCGTGCAGCGCGTCTTCTACGCGGTGTTTTTTCTCTTTCATTTCGATTTCAGTGGCAGCGCCAACTTTAATCACAGCAACACCACCAGCTAACTTCGCCAGGCGCTCTTGCAGTTTTTCTTTATCGTAATCTGAAGTGGCGTCTTCCACTTGTTGACGGATTTGCTTCACGCGACCGTCAATGGCTTCCTGCTCACCGGCACCATCAATGATAGTGGTGTTGTCTTTGGTGATCACAACACGTTTAGCAGTACCTAAATCTTCCAGAGTGGCTTTTTCCAGTTCTAAACCGATTTCTTCAGAAATCACTACACCACCAGTTAATACAGCGATGTCTTGCAGCATAGCTTTACGACGGTCACCGAAACCTGGAGCTTTCACCGCAGAAACTTTCACGATACCGCGCATGTTGTTCACAACCAGAGTTGCTAAAGCTTCGCCTTCTAAATCTTCAGCGATGATCAGCAGTGGTTTGCCTGATTTGGCAACGCCTTCTAATACCGGCAGTAATTCACGGATGTTGCTGATTTTTTTATCAACAGTCAGGATGAACGGGTTGTCCAGTTCTACCTGGCCAGCTTCCGGGTTGTTGATGAAGTACGGAGACAGGTAACCACGGTCAAACTGCATACCTTCAACCACAGCCAGCTCGTTGGCTAAGCCCTGGCCTTCTTCAACAGTGATCACGCCTTCTTTGCCTACTTTGTCCATGGCATTGGCAATGATTTGGCCAATTTCATCGTCAGAGTTTGCAGAGATAGTACCTACCTGAGCGATAGCTTTGGTGTCGGCACATGGCTGAGATAATAATTTCAGTTCAGCAACAGCAGCGATAACAGCTTTGTCGATACCACGTTTTAAATCCATTGGATTCATACCGGCAGCAACAGCTTTTACGCCTTCGTTGATAATGTTTTGTGCTAACACAGTAGCAGTAGTAGTACCGTCACCAGCTTCGTCATTGGCTTTAGAAGCAACTTCTTTCACCATTTGTGCGCCCATGTTTTCGAACTTGTCTTCCAGCTCGATTTCTTTGGCAACAGATACACCGTCTTTGGTGATCATTGGCGAACCAAATGACTTGTCCAGAATCACGTTACGGCCTTTAGGGCCTAAAGTAACGCGCACTGCGTTTGCTAAAATGTTGACGCCTTTGAGCATCTTGTTACGGGCGTCATCGCCAAAACGTACTTCTTTTGCAGCCATTTTAAAAATTCCTCTGAATACTTTGAAATTAAATTAGAAAGTTCGGTTTAATTATTCGGTGATCACGCCAAGGATGTTGTCTTCTTTCGTGATGACATATTCCTGGCCTTCGATTTTTTCAGTGCGTTCTACGTAAGCACCAAAGATCACTTTGTCGCCGACTTTCACATCTAAAGGACGGACTGTGCCGTTTTCTAAAATGCGGCCGTTGCCTACAGCAACAACTTCACCACGAGTAGATTTTTCAGCAGAAGCGCCAGTCAGCACAATACCACCAGCGGATTTGCTTTCAGCTTCTAAACGCTTGATGATGACGCGATCGTGTAATGGACGAATATTCATGCTTTTTTATCTCCTAAAAGCGATTTGGGTTTAACATTGATTGTTAAATTGACTGTCAGCTATATGGGGCAATCTCCTTATGAACCCAAGGGCTATTTTTTAAAAAATCTCATTACTGAGATTATTTGCTTACTTTTTGCGCAACCAATTCGTTTTGTGCAACAAAATACGGGATAAGCAGGTCTTGTTTGCCGTGACAAAGAGGATATCGCCATGATGATGGAACTGATTTTATGCAATTGTCCTGATTTACAGGTGGCAGAGCGCATCACTCAGCACTTGCTGGAGCAAAAGCTGGCAGCTTGTGTTAACGTTTTGCCCGCTGTGCAATCGCATTATGTCTGGCAAGGCAAACTTGAACAGAGCACTGAAATTCCGCTGTTAATTAAGGCCAGAAAAGAAGATTTTATCGAAATTGAACAGGCTATTTGTGCTTTACACCCGTATCAAGTGCCTGAAATTATTGCCATTGCCGCGCAACAAGTATTCGCCCCCTATTTACAGTGGGTTCAAGAGGTAACAAGTCGTGATTAAGAGTTTTTTATTTAGCCTGCTGTTAAGTCTCTCTTTTATAAGCCAGGCCCAAAGTACCAACGCGCTGGCCGCCTTGCAGCAAGGTTCTCAGTTTCTGCCGGTAGAGCAGGCTTTTGTGATGGATTTCCGCCAGCAGGAAAACAAATTACAAGTCAGCTTTACCATAGCCGACGGCTACTACCTGTATAAAGACAAGTTTAAGTTTGTCGGTATAGATGCCGCCTTTTCCCATCCGCAGTATCCAAAAGGCGTGATGATTAAAGATGAATACTTTGGTGAATCCGAAGTGTATTTCCATCAGGTGGTATTGGATATTCCACTGAGCCAATTGGGTTCTGAAGCCATGCTCAAAGTGCGCTTCCAGGGCTGTGCTGAAGCAGGTTTATGTTATCCGGTGCAAACGCTGGATATTCCACTAATAGTACCTGCAGCTGACGAAGGCCCGGCGGCAAGTGCCAGCACTGCAGATGCTGCAGCAGCTTTAGGTATAGTTGATAACTCTGCAGCGAATACTTCAACAACCTCAACAGCTCCTGTATCAGAACAGCTGCAACTGTTAGACAAATTACAAACCGACAGCACGGTCAAAGCGCTGTTTTTGTTTTTCCTGTTGGGTTTAGGTTTGGCTTTTACGCCTTGTGTTTTCCCCATGTATCCGATTTTAACCAGCATTATTGTAGGGCAAGGCCAGCAGTTATCTGGTAAACGCGCTTTTAGTTTGTCGATGGCTTATGTGCAGGGTATGGCGGTCAGCTACTCCTTATTGGGTTTATTGGTCGCAAGCTTAGGTTTGCAGTTCCAGACCTACTTTCAGCACCCTATAGTATTAGTTGCCATCAGTATTTTATTTGTCGCTTTGGCTTTGGCTATGTTTGGCGTCTTTAACTTAAGCCTGCCGGAAAAATGGCAAAACAAGGTCAATAGCTTAAGCAACAAACAACAAGGTGGCAGCATTAAAGGTGCGGCTTTGATGGGTTTGTTATCAGGTTTAGTCGCCTCCCCTTGCACCACAGCACCACTGACAGCGGCACTTTTATATGTAGCTCAGTCCGGCGATTTAGCCTTGGGCGCTTTAACGCTGTATATCTTAAGTATGGGTATGGGCTTGCCTTTGCTGATTTTAGGCAGCACGGGCGGTAAGTTTTTACCTAAAGCCGGCGCCTGGATGGATGTAGTCAAAGCCAGCTTTGGTTTCCTGTTATTAGCAGTGCCAGTTTGGCTACTTAGCCGTTTCCTGCCTGCTTACGTGGTGGTGATTGCCGCAACTCTAGTCTTGTTAATGCTAGCCGTGTATTTACACCGCTTATCGCAGCAGCTCTCTTCCGGCACAACAGGCCAAAGTATTAGCTGGATGCTGGCCTTAGTGATTGTGCTGGGAACTACGGGCGCAAACTTATGGTATTGGTTGCCTGGAACTACAGTGACAACTACGCAAGCCACTCAAAACCAAAACACTGAATTTAAACTGGTGAAAACTTTGGATGAGCTGCAACAGGAAGTGAAAAAATCAGCGCAAGCAGGTAAACCTGTACTGGTCGATTTGTTCGCCGAATGGTGTGTGGCTTGTAAGGAGTTTGAGCACATCACTTTTGCCGATGGCGAAGTGAAAAACTTAATGGCGCAGTTCACCTTAATTAAGATTGATGTAACCCATGCGACCGATCAGGATCAGCAATTGTTGGATCATTTTCAGGTTTTAGGTTTGCCAACTTTGCTGTTATTTGACAAAAACGGCAGCGAATTAACGCAATCTCGCATCACTGGCTTCATGGGACCGAAAGATTTTAGTGCCCATTTAGGCCCAATACTGCAGTAAAAATTTCCGCGCTACTCACGGCAAAGTCAGACAGGCTCTGACTTTGCCTGAATTTCCAGACTTCATTTTCAACTTCGCAAAAAAGTTCCGTTCTGCTGATAAGACCAGTATTTTGCTGCCATTTGCAACGATTTCACTATAATAAGCGGCAAATCTGCAGCGACAGCTGGTCGCTGAACAAAAAAGATGCAATTGCTTTATGCCTTTGGCAAGATAGTTGGCAATTAAACAAGATGACGGGAAATTCGCGCTATATGTCTACAAACTTACGTATTTTGCTGCTCAACGGCCCTAACTTAAATATGTTAGGCAAACGTGAGCCTCAAATTTATGGCGCCGCTACTTTACCGCAAATTGTTGATGGCTTAACTGCCCATGCCAAAGAGCTGAATGCTACTTTGACTCATCTGCAATCCAACGCCGAACATGAGCTCATCAACGCTATTCAGCAAAGCTTAGGACAACAGGACTTTATTATTATCAACCCGGGCGCATATACCCATACCAGCGTGGCTATTCGTGATGCGCTGCTGGCCGTGGCTATCCCTTTTATTGAAGTGCATTTGTCCAATGTACATGCTCGGGAAGAATTCCGTCGTCACTCGTATTTATCCGATATCGCCAAAGGTGTGATTTGTGGTTTAGGGGCCAAAGGCTACCACCATGCACTGGAATCGGCGGTGTCGTCCTTATCAACCATTCCATCAAATTAATTAGGCAACTACGTCATGGATATCAGAAAAATTAAAAAATTGATCGAACTGCTGGAAGAGTCAGGCATTAACGAGCTTGAAATTACTGAAGGCGAAGAATCCGTTCGTATCAGCCGCAATGGCCCAATGCAGCAATATGCTCCTATGCACTATGCTGCAGCGCCAATGCAACAAGCTCCTGCTGCAGCACCAGTTGCCGCCGCCGCTCCTGCTGAAGCAGCCAAGCCGGTAGTCACAGGTCACCAGATGCGTTCACCTATGGTAGGTTCGTTCTACCGCGCTGCATCTCCTACTTCTAAATCTTTTGTTGAAGTGGGCCAGAGCGTTAAAGTGGGCGACACCCTGTGTATTATCGAAGCGATGAAAATGATGAACCAGATCCAGTCTGACAAGGCCGGTGTGGTGACACAAATTCTGGTAGAAAACGGCGAGCCGGTTGAGTTTGACCAGCCATTATTTGTGATCGAATAAGTTAAAAGGCAGACTCATGCTAGAAAAAGTACTGATCGCCAACCGGGGTGAAATTGCACTGCGTATTTTACGTGCGTGTAAAGAACTCGGTATCAAAACGGTAGCTGTGCATTCCACAGTAGACCGTAATCTGAAACACGTGCTGCTGGCCGATGAGACCATTTGTATTGGTCCTGCGCCGTCACCACAAAGTTACTTAAATATTCCTGCGCTGATTGCCGCAGCTGAAGTGACCAATGCCCAGGCGATTCACCCAGGTTATGGTTTCTTAGCTGAACGTGCTGACTTTGCGCAGCAAGTGGAAGAAAGTGGTCTGGTGTTTATCGGCCCACGTCCTGAGTCTATCCGTTTAATGGGTGACAAGGTTTCTGCCATTGAAGCCATGAAAAAAGCCGGTGTACCTTGTGTACCAGGTTCTGACGGCGCTGTAGGCGACGACGACGAAGTCAACAAAGCCATTGCTAAACGTATCGGTTATCCGATTATCGTGAAAGCTGCCGGTGGTGGTGGTGGTCGTGGTATGCGTGTAGTGCGCAGCGAAGACGAATTGGTTGAATCTATTGCGATGACCAAAAACGAAGCAGGCACTGCTTTTGGTAATGACATGGTGTACATGGAGAAATTCCTGGAAAACCCACGTCATATCGAAATTCAGGTGCTGGCTGACGGTCAGGGCAATGCTATTCACTTAGGTGAACGTGATTGTTCTATGCAACGTCGTCACCAGAAAGTAGTGGAAGAAGCGCCAGCTCCTGGTATTACACCTGAACTGCGTAACTTTATCGGTGCCCGTTGTGTGCAGGCTTGTATCGACCTGAACTACCGCGGTGCTGGTACTTTCGAATTCCTGTTTGAAGACGGCGAGTTTTATTTCATCGAAATGAATACCCGTATTCAGGTAGAACACCCTGTGACTGAAATGATCACTGGTGTGGATCTGATTAAAGAGCAGCTGCGCATCGCCTCTGGCATGCCTCTGAGCATTAAGCAGTCAGACATTGTGATCCGTGGTCATGCCGTGGAATGCCGTATCAATGCTGAAGATGCCAAGACCTTTATTCCGTCGCCAGGCACTATCACCCGCTTCCACCCACCAGGTGGCAACGGTGTGCGTTGGGATTCGCATATTTATGCTGATTACACAGTGCCGCCAAACTACGATTCAATGGTTGGCAAGCTGATCACTTACGGTGAAAACCGTGATATCGCCATAGCCCGTATGCGGAATGCATTAAGCGAACTGCTGGTCGGTGGTATTAAAACCAATATCGAACTGCACAAGCTGATTATGACAGACGAGAACTTCAATAAAGGTGGAACGAACATCCACTATCTTGAACATAAACTCGGCCTGAAATAAATACCCGGCGTACTTGAAGCCGCAGCGTTGTTGATTGCGGACTTGAAGCTGCAGCCTTGTTGCCCGCCAAAGCCACCTTCACGGTGGCTTTGTTATTTTTACGCCTGATTTTACGCCGCCAAACTGCTACAATTCGCGCCCAATTCCAGAGAGTGAAGAGCAAAGCCATGCCGTGGATCCAATTACGCGTAAACAGCACTGAAAAACAAGCCGAGCAGGTCAGCGATATGCTGATGAGCTGGGGCGCGCAAGCTGTCAGTTTTGTTGACGCCAAAGACACTCCTATTTACGAACCTTTGCCGGGTGAAGTCTTGTATTGGGAAAACACTGTGGTAGTGGGTTTGTTTGACGCCGAGCACAAAATGGACAAAGTGGTGCGTCAGCTGGAAAAAGCCGCTATTTTCAAAAACGGTGTGCAATACAAGCTGGAACAACTGGAAGACAAAGACTGGGAAAGAGAATGGATGGATAACTTCCACCCTATCCGTTTTGGTAACCGTTTATGGGTTTGCCCAAGCTGGCGCGACATTCCGGATCCAACGGCAGTGAACGTGATGCTTGACCCTGGGCTGGCTTTTGGTACCGGTACTCATCCTACGACAGCGCTTTGTATGGAATGGCTGGATGCGCAGGAATTGTCGCAAAGTTTAGTGGTCGATTTTGGCTGCGGTTCAGGCATTTTGGGCATTGCTGCATTAAAGCTTGGCGCTAAGCGTGTGGTGGGAATTGATATTGACCCCCAAGCTATTGAATCCAGTCTCGCTAACGCTACCCGTAACGGCGTAGAGCAACAAATTGAGCTGTATTTACCGAAGGATCAACCAGCATCATTACAAGCCGATGTAGTAGTGGCTAATATTCTGGCGGGCCCACTTGCACAATTGAGCGGTATTATCAGCGCTTATGTCAAACCTGGAGGCTTACTGGCGTTATCCGGTATTCTGGAAAGTCAGGCTCAGTCGGTGATAGATGCTTACGCGGCAGAATTTGAGTTTGACCCGGTAGCAGTCAAAGAAGAATGGGTGCGCTTAACGGCGCGGAAGAACATATAATTTTATAACGACTTACTTCTCTACAGGCGACCTGCCCGGTCGCCTGTTTTTGACGCGATCATATCAGTACACCCAACGTTCTGGCAGTATTAAAGCAGCTGCGATATAAGCTACCACTACAGCAACCGGAAAACAGAACGCCAGCAATACCACAACTGCGCGGACTAACCAGATTGGCTGGTCATAAAAAGCCGCAAAACCTGCACACACACCTGAAATTTTACGTTTAGCCTTGTTTACAAACCAGGCGCTTTTGTCTCTGCCTATACTCATGTTATTACTCCCCAACTTTATTAATTACAGCTTTATCCAGCATCCACATCAAACCAGCTAAAGCCCAGACCACGACAATGTTGATAATAATTAGCGACATGTCCTGCTCCTCCCTAAACCGGCTAAACCCATTCAGACTTCGTCTGCAGCCCAGCTGCCTACAATGCCAAACCATGCTAAAACAACCATCAGTGCTGCTATTTCCATTTTGACTCTCCTAACCTTTGTTTATGTTTTTGTGATTTTGCTGATACTCATCAGCATTTTGTTTTTCAGACTTCGTCTGCAGCCCAGCTGCCAACAATGCCAAACCAAGCTAATACAACCATCAGTGCTGCTATTTCCATTTTGACTCTCCTCAATCTTAGTTAGTGGTTTAATTCATCATCAGTTCATCTGTTGATATCTATACATTGCAGCTGTTATGCCAACTTGAAAATAAATTCTAAGCAATTGTTTTTAATGGCAATTTAAAGAACAAGAACAACAAGACCCTACAGCTCAAATTTTATTCAAAACACATAGGTGGCATTTTTAACCACTTTTTAGTTGATTTAAAAAAGCGATTATGACTACATTCAGGCGTGCAAATGCAGCAGGATGGCATTAAAGAAGAGTTTGAAAATTGATAGATATAAAGGGATCGACAGGTGCAAACAGGAAAGAGGGAGAGGACTTAAAAAAACAAAACCCGGTACTACTTAAAACCGGGTTGAGCCAGGAATATCGAAAGGGGGTAATAACCAATGCCAGATCACAGACACCAGGCCAACACTAACTACGGGCAATAAAAACAGACCCAACAACCCTAATGTTAAGCTCAGCATCCTTAATCCACCTTAGCTACTGCAATCACTGGTTCTTTTTCAGTTTCAGCAGATTTCACTAAAGTGATTTCAAGCTCAGCTATAGCTTTTTGGCTTTGCTCCAGAATGGCCATCTTTAATTCAGCCATTTGCTGGCTCATCAGTTCAGCAGCAAAAGCGCTAACAGCTTGGGTATTCACTGAAGGTAAGCTCAGTTCATTGGCTTGTACTGCAGGGGTAGCAGCAAAAACTGCTGTGGTAACAAGAACTAACGTAGCAAGTGTTTTCATGGTCGTGCTCCTTAATGAGTAGTGAAGTTCACTATCTCTACTTCAAGGTGCGTGCCATACTGAAATTAATTTTTAAGCTATTGATAATTATTAACTTAAAATGAATTCAACCGATTTACCAATAAAACACCAAAAGGCTAAAAACAAAAAAGTGGTGAAATTCACCACTTTTTGAATATTTGATATTCACACCGCTAAAGCTGCGGCACCTTTTTCAGCGCATCCAGCATCACCTGTGGACCACTGGTCGGCAAGTGACCTATTTCACTTAAATGCCGGCGCCATAAACGGGCACCTGGCACACCCTGAAACAGCCCAAGCATATGCCGTGCTATATGCCAGAAGCGTGCGCCTTGTGTCATTTGGCGCTCAATATAAGGCAACATCAGCTCCACCACCTGATGCGGCGTGGGCACAGCGCGTGGATTGTTATAAATAGCAGCATCAATTTGCGCCAACATCAACGGATTACTGTAGGCCTCGCGGCCCACCATCACACCATCTACATGCTGTAAGTGAGTCAAGCAATCCTGTAGCGTTTTAACGCCACCATTGATGGAGATATCTAACTGCGGGAAATCTTTTTTTAACTGATACACCCGTTCGTAATCCAGTGGCGGAATTTCGCGGTTCTCTTTAGGGCTTAAACCACTTAACCAGGCTTTACGGGCATGCACGATAAACTGGTTACAGCCGGATTCAGCAATAGTGCCGACAAAATCCACTAAAAACTGATAGCTGTCGTGATCATCAATACCTATACGGCTTTTTACTGTGACAGGAATATCCACCACAGAGCGCATTTCATGGATACAAGCTGCGACCAATTCAGGTTTGGCCATAAGACAAGCGCCAAACATACCGTTTTGCACTCTGTCCGACGGACAACCTACGTTGATATTAATGGCGTCGTAACCACGTTCCTGACAAAGCTTAGCACTGTGCGCCATATCTTTAGGATCAGAACCACCCAGCTGCACTACAACAGGATGCTCTTCTTCATTAAAAGCCAGATAATCGCCCTGACCATAAATGATCGCGCCTGTGGTCACCATCTCGGTATAAAGCACCGCATGTTCAGACAATAATCGATGGAAATAACGACAATGTTTGTCCGTCCAATCCAGCATAGGGGCAATGGAGAAACGGTGATCCATAATTACAGGCTTTGAAGGGGAAGTAGTCGAACTCATCATAAAACGGCTGCCATCTGGTTAATCTGCTGCTTTCTACAGCTCTGAATACAGAGTGTAGAAAAATCGCGCGAGTATACCCCAGACAGCCAGATATTTCAGTGTAAAGCTCAGTACAAAACAAGTTTTAGCGAGGATCAGGCCTGAGATTTAAGCAGCAATAAGCTGTAACGCGAACTCAGCTCAAAAAGCGCTATTTTTCTCTCACCCTTTTTTAACGGTAACTCGCCGGTACGAACCTTATTGCGTTTTAGCCGCAGTAATTGATAACCCGCCAGATACACCAGCAATTTCCGGCTGTATTCTTCAAACCAGGAGCCGTTAAAGTGGTGGATACTAAAGTTTTCTTTACCCGCCTCTGGTGTACAGAAGTAATAACTTGGATAGATACAGGCATCAGCCGACAAATAGCAAAGCTGATCTCCACGGTAAGGTTTATGCAAACCGAAGTCGCGGGCAAATAAATCGCTGATAAGGCCGGTGTTTGGTGTTAAGTCTTCTGAGCCATCTGCTTTATAAAATGATTTGCTATCGTAGGCGCTCAGCAAGCTTTGGGTAATCGCATGGCCTGGTACAGCGCCCATCATGGCGGTAACCGGCGCTGTGCGGCCTTTAAAGCTTTCAAATCCAGTGACAAAACCATGCTGACGGAAAGAGTCTAAATCTGCGGTCAGTTCTAGATCAGTATCAAAGTAAAAACCACCAAACTGCTGCAAAGCATACAAACGCAGATAATCTGATACAAAAGCCCATTTTTTTGCCGCAAAAGCTTCATGAGCATAACGGTTGTTCAGGGTAGCAAGACGTTCATTATTCCATTCAATGATTTGATAATCCGGTAAAAACTTTTTC
This sequence comes from Gammaproteobacteria bacterium, assembly GCA_018815765.1. Taxonomy (GTDB): domain Bacteria; phylum Pseudomonadota; class Gammaproteobacteria; order Enterobacterales; family Alteromonadaceae; genus Pararheinheimera. The sequence continues at coordinate 18,761 of JAHIWM010000181.1, forward strand.
CAGCTAGCAATACAACGCAAAGCCAGTTCTGTTTTTGGGGTATTACCTACCCAAACATAGTGAATAATTTTTGGAATGACTTTTGGATTAACCATGGGACGCTGTTTTAACATGCAAAGTTGCTCATTAGTTTATGCTTATGCTCCCAATTGACTGTAATCATTTGTAACCATTTGATAACAAGATGAACACGGGAGTGCGGTATGTTGTTTGCCATGGCACAGAATAACAATTCGTTTATTAACCATAAATTAACAATGCCGTATGAGATGAGAGATACCGTCAACTCTTAACTTTTGTTTTGCATACGGAAATACCTCCAAAGGGCTGGAGCGGACAAACTTATGTGATAAACTGCCGTCATTGCTATGGGAATGAGCTGAGCTATGTCGACAGAATCTTTAGTCACCAGGGCACGCCATATTTGTGACGTGAATGGCGCGCGTTTTACTACCATCCGTGAAAAGGTGTTTCGTTTACTAGCGGGCACTCATGGTGGCATTGGTGCATATGAATTGCTGGAGCAGTTAAAAGCCAGTGAGCCGGCAGCTAAACCTGCCACTATCTATCGGGCTTTGGACTTTCTGACCGAGCAGGGTTTTATTCATAAAATTGAATCAACCAACGCTTTTTTACTTTGCCATCACTTTGAACAGCATCATCCGGCACAGCTATTGATCTGTGATCAGTGTGGTCACGTAGAAGAGTTGCATTCGTCCCCATTACAGCAGGAATTTGTTAAATTAGCCTCAGAAAAAGGTTTTTTAATTCAAAGACAAACAGTTGAAGCTCATGGAAGTTGCCAAAGCTGTCTTAAAAAAGCGTCAAACGACTGAATCCACTTGACGCAGTCAGGTCACAATGGCTATTTTAGTGACCAGAACTGAATAAAATTGTAAATATTTTAGAAAAATTCATACCAAAACAATAAGCTAGACTTGTGTTATACAACATAGCCACCTAACCTTGAAGTTGGCAATGCAATCAGGTCCAGACTCCGAACAGGCTAATTAAATGAATGTTGAGTATGTAAATCCGTTTCTCTCTTCGTTAGTCAATGTGTTAGGTACCATGGCCAATACCAAAATTGTGCCCGGACAGCCAAGATTAAAGAAAGACGAACAAGCTCGCGGTGAAGTATCAGGTTTGATTGGTATGATAGGCCCAACCACAAAAGGGTCATTCTCAGTCACTTTTGAAGAATCTTTGGCGCTGGAAATCATGTCCAGAATGTTAGGCGAAAAACCTGACAAAATTAATGAAGACGTCACAGATATGGTCGGCGAAATCACGAACATGGTGACTGGTGGCGCTAAACGTATTCTTGGCGAAAAAGGCCACGAATTCAGCATGGCAACTCCTGTTGTCGTATCAGGAAAAGGCCACACCATTACTCATAAAACCACTGGTGCAAAAATTCTGATGCCATTTGATTCAGACTTCGGCAAAGTGTTTATTGAAGTCAGCTTCGACGAATAATTAATGGGGTCAGATCACATTATTGGCCTGGCCAATAATGTGATCTGACCCCAATTTCATTCCTGATAGCGGAATTCGACCCTGCTGGTGATATTACAGAGCAGCTCGTAAGGAATAGTTTGTACCTGCTCTGCAATTTCTTCGACAGGTAAATCGGCGCCCCATAACAGCACTTCATCCCCAATCTGCACGTCAGCATTACCAATGTCCACTGTGGTCATATCCATAGAGACGCGACCTACTATCGGATACCGCTCACCTTTAATCAGCACAGGACAACCATTGCTGGCAGCCCTAGGGTAACCATCACCATAACCTACAGCGACCACAGCTAAACGGGTATCAGCTGGCGCAGTCCAGGTACCACCATAACCTACTTTGTCACCTTGCTTTACATCACGCACTGCAATCACGCTGCTGCTAAAGCTCATCACAGCTTTTAGCTGATGCTGCTCTGCTCTGCCCTGCTCTATCGGCGAAACGCCGTATAAAGCTAAACCAGGACGGATCCAATGGCCATGGCTTTGTGACCAGGCAAGAGTACCGGCAGAATTGGCCAGACAAAGCTCGCCAGCCAAACCTTCAACAGTTTTCATAAAAAGATCGATCTGCTGTTGGGTGCTATCAACCGTCAGTTCATCAGCGCTGGCAAAATGAGTCATCAGCCGCATCGGCTGGATCACATTAGGGCTTTGGCACAACTGCTGATAGGCCTGCAAAAACTCTTGCGGCAATAAACCTAAGCGGTGCATACCGCTGTCCATTTTCAGCCAGACGTGCACAGGGGAATCCAGCTCTGCAGCAACTAATGCCTCGACCTGACTTGGATGATGCACTACCACCTGTAAGTTACTGGCAACCACTTGCGGCAATTCGTCAGCATGGAAAAAACCTTCCAGCAGCACTATAGGTTTGACTATACCACCGGCGCGCAGCATCAAGGCTTCATCTATACGAGCCACACCAAAGGCACTGGCGTCTTTTAGTTGTTCTGCCACTTTCAGTAAACCATGGCCATAGGCATTGGCTTTTAATACCGCCAGTACTTTGCTATTCGGAGCTGCAGCACGGACTTGTTGTAAATTATGCAATAAGGCCGCTAAATCAATGCGGGCCTGTGGACGACGACTCATTAATACTCGTCCTCAAAACGGGCAGTACCTGCGTAGTTGTCAAAACGTGAATACCGACCATGGAAGGTCAGGCGAATACGACCTATAGGGCCGTTACGCTGCTTACCTATGATGACTTCCGCCGTACCTTTATCCGGGCTGTCGTCGTGATAAACCTCATCACGGTAGATAAACATAATTAAGTCGGCATCCTGCTCGATAGAACCGGATTCACGTAAGTCGGAGTTGACCGGACGCTTGTCGGCTCTTTGTTCCAAACTACGGTTAAGCTGCGACAAAGCCACCACAGGCACTTTTAACTCTTTGGCTAAAGCTTTGAGTGAACGCGAAATTTCGGCGATTTCTAAAGTACGGTTTTCCGATAAACCCGGCACTGTCATCAACTGCAGATAGTCGACCATAATCATACTCAGGCCACCATGTTCACGCGCCACACGACGGGCCCGGGAACGGACTTCAGTCGGTGTTAAACCCGAGGCATCATCGATATACATTTTGCCTTTGCTGTTCAGAAGTTCGATGGCGGACGATAAACGCGCCCAATCTTCGTCGTCCAGCTGACCTGTCCGCACTTTGGTTTGGTCAATACGGCCTAAAGATGCCAGCATCCTCATCATAATTTGTTCGGACGGCATCTCTAAGCTGAAAATAAGCACGGGTTTATCGCTGGTAATAGCAGCGTGTTCACACAAGTTCATCGCAAAAGTGGTTTTACCCATAGAAGGACGAGCCGCTACGATAATCAGATCGGACGGCTGCATACCGTTGGTCATTTTATCCAGATCCATATAACCCGTGGAGACACCAGTTAAACCACCGGCGCTTGGGTTACGGAACAACTCGTCAATTTTATCTATAGTTTTCGACAAAATGCTGTTGATAGGCTCAGGGCCTTCATTCGAGTTGGCGCGCTGCTCGGCGATTTTAAATACTTTAGTCTCAGCGAAATCCAGAAGCTCAGCGCTGTTACGACCCTGCGGGTCGTAGCCTGCATCAGCAATGTCGTGCGCCACTGAAATCATATCCCGTACCACAGCGCGTTCACGCACTATGTCGGCATAAGCCAGAATATTGGCCGCACTTGGGGTGTTTTTGGCAATTTCACCTAAATAAGCAAAACCACCCACATCAGCTAATTGCTGACTGCGCTCTAAGGTTTCGGAAACAGTAATTAAGTCGATAGGCTGGTTGGCTTCAGCCACCCGCGACATAGCAGAAAAAATAAAACGGTGTGAACGTAAATAGAAGTCGTGCTCCACCACTTTTTCTGAGACTTTGTCCCAGGCATCATTATCCAGCATTAAACCGCCTAAGACGGATTGCTCGGCTTCAATGGAATGTGGCGGCATTTTCACCGCAGCGACTTGTTTGTCTCTTTGCTTATTGTCCATAACACCAGAAGTTCTAGAAAATAGGTCACAGGCTGATAGCGCCTGCCAGGGAGCGATAGCCTATCATTAAAGCATGTATGAAGGTTTGGAAAAATCAGTAAAGCAGAATTTTTTTAACGTAAAACGAAGGTAGAGCCAGAAGGGATTGGGCACACAAAACTGTGTGCCCAAAAGGCTTATTAAGCCTCAGCAACCACTACTACTTTGATAGTAGTTGTTACTTCTGCGTGTAACTGCAGTGCGATGTCGAATTCGCCAGTTTCACGGATAGTACCGTTAGGTAACTTCACTTCAGCTTTCGTTACTGCAACACCTGCAGCAGTGATAGCATCAGCGATATCACGTGTACCAACTGAACCGAATAATTTGCCTTCGTCACCAGCTTTAGAAGCTAAAGTTACTTCAGCCAGAGCAACGATCTTCTCAGCACGAGCTTGAGAAGTTGCTAAAGTTTCAGCCAGTTTGGCTTCTAATTCAGCACGACGCTGTTCAAATTTTTCGATGTTAGCTTTGGTAGCTGGAACTGCTTTTCCCTGTGGGAATAAGAAGTTACGAGCATAACCAGATTTAACAGTTACGTTGTCGCCTAAACCACCAAGGTTAGCAACTTTGTCCAACAGAATAATTTCCATTGTAATACCCTCTCTGTATACGGTTTAACCAGTCGCTGTTAGCTATGTGAATCGCTGTATGGTAACAAGGCCAGGTAGCGTGCGCGTTTGATAGCGCGAGCTAATTGACGTTGATACTTAGCGCTGGTACCAGTGATACGGCTTGGGACAATTTTGCCACTTTCAGTGACATAATTTTTTAACGTAGCTGTATCTTTGTAATCGATCTCAATCACGCCTTCTGCAGAGAAACGGCAGAATTTACGGCGACGGAAATAACGAGCCATGAAATTTCTCCTAACTTAATATTTCAATCTGTTGGGCATGCAACACCAGTTTAGACTGACCGCTGCGGCTCTGATGGCGGTTTAAAAAACCTGTCACCCGAACTTTGTTTCCCAGTTTCAAATTGTGAGTTTGTTGCGCTAACCCGGCTCCTGCACAAACTACTTGTAGTCTGACATAAACCTGACGGTTAAAACCGGCTTCCTGCTGCACCGATTGGTGCTCAATCACTAAATAACTGTGAGGAATACCGGCCGGACTTTCGCTGTGGTCGACCTGACGGCATATAGTGCCAGTCACAACCAGGCTATTGTCCATCTGCAAATTACTCGTCGTTTGCTACCAGCTCATCTGAATCACGAGGAGCACGGTCACGACGTTCGTCACGTACCTTGGCCATTGGTGATGGCTCAGTCACGGCAGTGTTAGTGCGCATGATCAGGTTACGCAATACAGCGTCGTTGAAGCGGAAGTTAGTTTCCAGCTCGTCAATTACTGCCTGTGGCGCTTCTACGTTCATCAGAACATAGTGAGCTTTGTGCAGCTTTTCGATTGGATAAGCTAATTGACGACGGCCCCAGTCTTCTAAGCGGTGAATTGAACCACCAGCTTCTTTGATCGCGCCAGTGTAACGCTCGATCATTCCTGGAACTTGTTCACTTTGATCTGGGTGAACCATAAACACGATTTCGTAATGACGCATTGTAGCTCCTTACGGTTAGTTAGCCTCGGGTGAGCTCGGCCAGACTCGCATAGAGGCAAGGAACGTTCTGGATGGCCGAAGGGGCGGTATTCTAGGGGTTTCTTGATGCTAAAACAAGCAGCAACACGGATTTTTATCAGGCTATAGCGCGAATTTACCGGGGATATTGCTATTTTACGGAAAAGCCCCCATAACATTTCCAACTGAGCAAGAAATACACAGGGATAACGCCATGAGTTTCAGAATAGAACGCGACAGTATGGGTGAAGTACAATTACCGGCAGAGGCCTTGTATCAGGCGCAAACGCAGCGGGCTTTAGATAACTTTCAAATCAGTCAGTTGACGATGCCACCAGCTTTTATTAAAGCGGTATTGCGAGTCAAACAAGCTGCTGCTGCCGCCAATCTTGAGCTGAAATTACTGGAACCAGATATTGCATCAGCGATCAATTCTGCTGCAGAGCAACAACTGCTCGAGCTTGATATGGCGCACTACCCTATCGACCTGTTTCAGACGGGCTCCGGCACCAGCACTAATATGAATGTGAATGAAGTACTGGCGACCTTATCCGGCAAAAGTTCAGGCCTGGCTATTAGCCCTAACGATCATATTAATTTAGGCCAAAGCAGTAATGATGTCATTCCAACCGCTATTCATTTAAGTGCAGCAGTTGCCAACCATCAGTTGATTGAGACGCTGACCAAACTGGAAGCTGTAATAGCCACTAAAGCTCAAGAAGTTGGTCATATCGTCAAAACAGGCCGCACTCATTTAATGGATGCGATGCCTGTGACTTTTGCCCAGGTGTTATCCGGCTGGCAGGCGCAAATTGCCCATGCCCGGCAGCAACTGGAGTTTGCCCAGCAACAAGTATTAGCGCTTGCCCAGGGCGGCACAGCTGTGGGTACTGGTATTAATGCCCATCCGGATTTTGCTGCTTTGTTTTGTCAGAAGCTCAGCAGCCAGACAGGTTTAAAATTCAGACCCAGCTCCAACTTCTTTTTAAGTTTAGGCTCGCAAGACTCTATTGTGGCTTTATCAGGTGCGACCAAAGTGCTGGCTGTGGCTTTAATGAAAATCGCCAATGACTTACGCTGGATGAATTCCGGCCCGCTGGCAGGTTTAGGCGAAATTGCGCTGCCTGCGTTGCAACCTGGCTCTTCCATTATGCCGGGCAAGGTCAACCCGGTGATCCCTGAGGCTGTGGCCATGGTGGCGGCTCAGGTGATAGGCAACGATGCCACTATTACAGTGGCTGGTCAGTCTGGCAACTTTGAGCTGAATGTAATGTTACCCGTCATAACCCATAACATCTTACAAAGCCTGGAGCTGTTAAGTTCAGCAAGCTCTGCTTTAGGCGAAAAAGCCATAGCAGGTTTTACAGTGCAGGAAGACAAGATAAACGAAGCGTTGTCGCGTAACCCAATTCTGGTGACTGCACTCAATCCATTGATTGGGTATTTAAAAGCAGCAGATATTGCCAAGCAGGCTTACAAAGAAAAGCGGCCTGTCATTGAAGTCGCAGTGGAACAAACCAATTACAGCAGAGAAGAATTGGAGAAGTTACTAGACCCAGCCCTTTTAAGTCAGGGTTAACACTTAAAATGGGGTCAGATCACATTGTTAACGGTTAACAATGTGATCTGACCCCATTTTATTACTGGCGCTGACGCACAGCTTCAAATAAGCAGATACCGGTCGCGACCGATACGTTTAAGCTCGAAACTGAACCAAACATCGGGATCTTCATCAGCGAATCACAATGCTCTCGGGTCAGACGGCGTAAACCATCGCCTTCAGCGCCCAAAGCTATGGCCAGAGGACCATTTAGCTTGGTTTGATAAATAGTGGTGTCGGTTTCACCAGCAGCACCTACTACCCAAATACCAGCGTCTTTTAACTCGCGAATAGTACGGGCTAAGTTAGTCACCGTAATAAAAGGCACTACTTCAGCAGCACCACAAGCCACTTTACGCACCACAGGCGTGACTTTGACTGACCGGTCTTTAGGAGCGACCACTGCATGCACTCCAGCCGCATCAGCACTACGTAAAATAGCGCCTAAGTTATGTGGGTCGGTAATGCCATCTAAAATCAGAATAAAAGGACTGGATTGCTCAGCGATAATACGGGCTAAATCCTGTTCGGTGCCGGTTTGCTGAGCGCGGGCTCTTGCCACGACTCCTTGATGTTGCGCACCATTGACCTTTTCATCCAAAGCTCTGCGGTTGCAGTACTGTACTGATACGCCAAAATCACGGGCGAATTTCAGCAACGGCTGTAAACGCTGATCGTCTTTGTCTTTTAAGATAAAAAGTTCAAGAACATCTTCCGGTGCACGTTCAAATAACGCACTTACCGCATGAATACCAAATACAAAATCTGCGCTCATCGCAACCTCTTTAAAAATGACCGAGCCCGGAATTACCGGGCCCAGTTTGAATAGCTGCTAGTGTAGCAAAAACACCAGCCTATTGCTTTTGCTACTTACGCTTACGCGGTGCTTTGCCGGGCCGTGGACCAGCAGGGCTTTTCGCTGCTGGACTCTTTGCTGCTGGTTTGCTTCCCGCTGGCTTTTTCGCAGCAGGCTTTTTACCTACAGGCTTTCTACCCGAGTTACCCGGCGCTGTTTGCTCAACACCGGCTTTACGGGCACCTTTTTTGCGCATTGAAGCCTTTTCTTCCGCTGGTGTCATGGCCGCTTTTTTACTGGCGCTGATTTTGCGATTCGACGTAGTGCGTTTTTCCATACCCACTATGCCTAAATCAATTTTGCGCGCTTCCAGGTTTACCGCCAGCACTTTGACTTCAATCAGATCGCCCATACGGTATTGCACATTGCTATGCTCACCTTTCAGCACCTGACGTTCAGTATCGAAGTGGTAATAGTCGTTTTGCAACGAGGTGACATGCACCAAACCTTCGATATACAAGTCGCTGATACGGACAAACAAACCAAAGTTAGTGACAGTAGACACCACACCTTTGAAGCTGTCGCCAATGTGATCCTGCATATACTCACATTTCAGCCAGTCTGCTACTTCACGGGTTGCATCGTCAGCACGGCGCTCCGTCATCGAACATTGTTCACCCAAAGGATGAATTTGTTTTTCAGTGTAGCCTTTAGGCCCAGTGACTTTCTGACCCTGAGTTTGCAAAATGGCTTTAATAGCACGGTGCAACACCAGATCCGGATAACGACGAATAGGCGAAGTAAAGTGAGCATATTGCTCTAATGCCAGACCAAAGTGGCCAAGGTTATCGCCCTGATACACAGCCTGTTTCATTGAGCGCAGCATGGTCATTTCTATCAGCTCTTTATCCGGTCTGTCCTGCAGTTTTTGCAAAGTCAGCATCAGATCCAAAGGTGTTGGTTCCACCGGCAGATTAGCTTCAATACCTAATTCGGCAAGGAAACGTCTGAAGTTGGCAAAACGATCGCCATCCGGGCGCTCATGCACACGAAACAAGGCAAAAGCTTCATGCTTTTCAATCAGCTTAGCGGCCGACACGTTGGCTAAAATCATACATTCTTCAATGATCTTATGCGCTTCGTTACGGTGAATTGGCACTATCTGTTCAATCTTACGATGGCTGTTAAAGATAAAACGGGTTTCGACCGTTTCAAATTCAATGGCACCCCGTTCGGCCCGTACTTTCGCCATTTGTTTATACAGCGAATACAGGTTATCGATATTGGTTAAGTTGGCTTCATACTGCTGACGTAACTTCGGATCGCCTTCTAATATTGCGTGAACCTTGTTGTAGGTCAGACGTGCACTGGAATGCATCACGGCTTCATAAAACTGATAACCGTCCAGCTTGCCTTGTTTGCTGATATGCATTTCAGCGACAAAACAAAGCCGGTCTGTATGTGGGTTCAGCGAACATAAACCGTTGGATAACACTTCAGGCAGCATAGGAACCACATGGTCCGGGAAATACACCGAGTTACCACGTTCCAGCGCTTCTTTATCCAGCGGAGTATCCGGCATGACATAAGCACTCACGTCCGCTATAGCGACCCATAAATGCCAGCCGCCATCGGCTTTGCGTTCACAGTACACAGCGTCATCAAAGTCACGGGCATCTTCACCGTCTATGGTAATCAAACCCAGTTGAGTCAGATCAACACGGCCTGCTTTAGCTTCTGCTGGTACTTCGGTGCCATAACCTGCCACTTGCTGTTCAACAGCTTTAGAAAACTCGTGGGGGATCTGGTGGTTACGAATAGCGATTTCGATTTCCATACCAGGCGCCATATGTTCACCCAGCACTTCAATCACTTTGCCTACTGCATTTACTCTTTTGCTTGGACGCTGGCTGATTTCAACCAACACCACCTGACCATGACGCGCTGCGCCTTCTTCACCAGGCGGTATCACAATGTCCTGGCTCAGCCGTGGATCGTCTGGTACCACAACACCTAAAGCAAAATCTTTAAAGTAACGGCCTACTATAGGTTCATTACGGGCTTCTAAAATGCGGACTATACGGGCTTCCACTTTGTCACGGCTGGCAAAATCGCTTTTTGATGCCAGCACCACGTCGCCATGCAGCAGACGTTTCATTTCAAAGTTAGGAATAAACCAGTCTGGACCACCTTGTTCCAGCTTTAAGAAGCCAAAACCATCGCGGTGTCCTAATACAGTACCTTTAACTAAATCCAGGTCGTCGACCAGACCATAGCGTTTGCTTTTGTTAAACAGCAACTGGCCGTCACGTTCCATGGCGCGCAGACGTTTTTTCAGCGCAAACATCGCTTCATCGTCTGTCAGCTTTAATTCAGCGGCCAACTCTTCAAAGTAGGCAGGTTGTTGCCGCTGCTTTAAGTGTTCGAGGATAAATTCCCGACTAGGGATGGGGTTTTCATATTTTTCTTGCTCACGCGCAAGATGCGGATCTTTGACCGTCATGTTTTCTCTTTTTCACTAATTCAGCCTGCAGTGTAGCAGTCGCAGGTGAATTTTTCACTACAATGGCCTTTTGGCCCTCATTAGCGCAGCACCCGGCATTTTATTCGCCAGCTGAGCTAACAGCTGTTGCACTTCTTGGTGCGTTTTGGTGTCGGCAATCACAGAGTGATGCAGCCAACGGTAACAATCTTCCATATCCAAAGGACTGGCGTCGCCTTTGATCAGCATTTGGGCAAAACGCATCTGCGCTTTTAAATTGCCTAAACCTGCGGCTTCACGCAGATATACCACCGCTTTGCTGTTGTCCTGCTGAACAAAACGGCCGGTGTGATAATAACGCCCTACTTGCTCCAGCGCTTCAGGTAAGCCCTGAGATGCAGCTTGTTGCATTAAATCCCAGCCCCGTTCGACATCTTTTTTCACACAAACGCCAAAGGCCAGCATATCGCCATACAAAAACTGATAAGCCGGCACTTTCATCACATCGGCTCTGGCCTGAATATCACTGACCAACTGGCATTCGTCTTTTTGCACCCGCTGTAAATGCACGTTTTGTTTAATTAAATCCAGCAGTTCATCCTGGGTATAAAGCTGCACTACTGTTACTTCCTGCGCTTTGGCAGGCAAGCTAAACAGCACAAGAACTGAACTTAAGACTAAACAACAAAACTTCATAGTTACCCCAGGCCATAGCCACTGATATTTATACACTTAGATAAAAAACATACAAAAATCAGGCCATCGCAAAAGACAGTGTTCTGACACCAGCATATCCTGTTTAGTTCGCAGAGCCAAATAACCAACGACACAGGGGCCACCTGCAATCCTCTAAGTAATTGCTGTTGCAGCTAGGCGACAAGAGTTTGAGTCCCCAGGAGCATAGTAGTCCTATGTGACTGGGGCTAGGACTTGCAGTCAACAACGCTGCGGCAGTAAGTACGACGAGGATAAAAAAACGCTGCACAAGGCAGCGTTTTTTTCTATTTACCGAAGATTAAACGGCAAATGGATGACGCAGCGTGATGGTCTGAATACGATCCGGGCCTGTTGAAATAATATCAATAGGTACGCCGGTGATCTGTTCCAGACGAGTGATGTAGTTGCGAGCTTCTACTGGCAAGTCTTCCAGCTTCTGTACACCAAATGTGCTTTGGGTCCAGCCCGGCATTTCTTCAAATACCGGAGTGACGATTTCATAACCTTCAGCCGCCATTGGAGGCACGTCAGTGATAGAACCGTCAGCTGCTTTATAACCAATACAAATTTTGACGACATCTAAGCCATCTAAAACGTCGAGCTTAGTTAAGCAGAATCCAGAGATACTGTTTAACTGCACAGCACGTTTCACTGCAACAGCATCAAACCAACCACAACGGCGTTTACGGCCAGTGGTTGCGCCAAATTCATGGCCTTTGACACCTAAGTGTTCGCCGACTTCACAGTCCAGTTCGGTTGGGAACGGGCCTGAACCAACACGGGTGGTATAAGCTTTCACAATACCTAACACATAGTCTAAGTAACGTGGGCCAAAACCAGCACCAGTAGCTACACCACCAGCTGTGGTGTTAGACGAAGTCACGTAAGGGTAAGTACCGTGGTCAATGTCTAATAAAGTACCCTGGGCACCTTCAAACATGATTTCTTTACCGGCTTTACGGGCTTTATCCAATAAATCGGTTACGTCTACTACCATAGGCTTTAACACGTCAGCTATAGCTAAAGCGTTGTCTAAAGTAGTTTGGAAGTCGATTGCATCCACTTTGTAGTACTGAGTTAAAGTGAAATTGTGCAAATCCATCAGAACTTTCAGCTTTTCGGCAAATAATTCAGGATTAAACAGATCACCTACACGCAGACCACGACGCGCTACTTTGTCTTCATAGGCTGGACCAATGCCACGACCTGTAGTACCAATTGGCTTGTCGCCACGGGCTACTTCGCGCGCTTTATCCAAAGCCACATGGAAAGGCAGGATTAACGGACAAGCTTCGCTCAACAACAGACGCTCTTTCACCGGAACACCTTTCTGTTCCAGCATGGCCATCTCTTTTAATAAAGCTTCAGGGGATAACACTACACCGTTACCAATCACACATTTTACGTTTGCACGTAAAACACCTGATGGGATCAAATGTAATACCGTTTTTTCACCGTCTATTACTAACGTATGACCGGCATTATGGCCGCCTTGATAGCGCACCACATAGCTAGCCTTGTCAGTTAACAAGTCAACGATTTTTCCTTTTCCTTCGTCACCCCATTGGGTTCCGAGTACGACAACGTTTTTGGCCATGGTTCCTACATCATGGAGAAAAATTAGGCGGGGATTCTACCAAATTAACAACCAAAGTTCAGCGCGATTAAGAAAAAAAAACCAGATATTTTCTTTCTGGTTCTTTTTCAACAACTAAGAGGGACAAAAATAACTAAGAGGCAAAGAAAAATAGCAGCAAAACACCGGCTACGACCAGTATTCCACCCACCTGCTGCATTTGTGCTGTGGGCTGTTCTGCGATTTTTTGCAGGTAAGAGCGCCATTTATTTGGAAATAACATCGGGCCCAGGCCTTCAATGAGCAACACCAGCCCTAAAGCCGCCCACCAGTAATCGGCCATTTAACGAATATCCTTCAGGCAACTTAAGTTGTAATCTGCGGCATTGTGGTACAAAGCAAAACCAAAGCGTAGCCTGTCGCCCCGATAATCAGTCATGATGCCCTGCTGCTTTAATGCAGCAGCAATACGAGCCACCTCTTCAGCGGCAAAACGGAAAGTTAAAAATTGACCTTGTTGCTGGTTTTGTTTGTCCAACAGATGATTACGATTTAATAGCGGGTGCTGTATTTCATCTAATAGAGCGAGAAACGCGTACTGCAGGCTTTGGATATAAGACTGCACTTTTTCGACGCTAAGGCCTTGCTGTTGGTACAAGTCAAATACCGCCAACACCCGGTACAACGCAGAACAATCCATAGTGGCACCGGCAAAACGATAGCCGTTGTTGGCGTACTGCACCTGCCCTTGTTTAGCCTTTGCCAGTTCACCAAATTCGGCAAACCAGCCGGTATAGACAGGTCTGTGCTCGCTGCCTTGTGGTACAGCCAGAAAACAACAACCTTCCCCACCCTGTGCATATTTATAACTACCCGCCAGATAAAAAATCCGCTCTGCTATCGCCGATAAATCTGTCGGTACTGCCATAAAACCATGATAACCATCGACAACTATCATAGCATCCGTGATTTTATCCAGCGCCTGTACTAATGCAGCTAAGTCTTTAATACCAACACCAGAGTTAAAAAACACCTGACTGAAAAACACCAGATCAACAGGCTGAGCCGCAACTGCGGCTTCTAATCGCTGTGGAAAAGTAGCAAAAGGTTCAGTTGGTACCCGAATAACATTAACTGTGGTTAACTCTGATAGACGGTTGATTTGACGATGAAAACTATGAAACTCGCTGTCCGTGGTGACTACTGTCAGAGGTTTGGACCAGTCAAAACAGCTTAACAACCGCATAACAAATTCATGGGTATTAGGTGCAAACACAATTTGTTTTGCATCAGGCAGCTTTAATAGTCTGGCTATATGCTGTTGCACAGCTGGCACTTTTTCACCAAACACCAGATCCCATTTATCGTCCACTAATCTCGCGGTATCGTCCCAGTAGGCCAAGGTAGCGTCACGGGTTACATCAGGCCAGTAGTGGTGGGAATGACAGGCAAAATGTTGTTTACCTGGATTGGCTTTTAAAAAGTGCTGATAAAACTGCTGATACATATCAAGATCCTTACGAAAGACGCATGCAGATTAACCGAAAGTAGCTTAAACAAAAATGGGGTCAGATCACATTGTTAACAGTTAACAATGTGATCTGACCCCATTTTCAGTTTGTCAGCTTAGTTTTGCACTTTGTCTGACTTCATATATTTAAAGAAGTCGTTGTCTGGCTGGATCACCATCACGTCGTTTTGGTTTTGGAAGCTGTTTTTATAAGCTTCTAAACTACGAACGAAACTGTAGAATTCACCATTTTTGCTATACACATCTGCATAAACTTTAGCAGCGGAAGCATCACCTTCACCACGCACAGTACGGGAGTTACGCTCAGCGTCGGCTACCATAATAGTCACGCGGGCATCCACATCAGCTTTGATGATTTCAGACTGTTCCATACCACGGCTGCGGTGCTCTTTTGCCACAGCAGTACGTTCAGCACGCATACGTTGGAAAATTGAGTTGCTGATTTCATCAGGTAAATTGATTTTCTTGACACGAACGTCAAGGATATCAATACCTAACTCTTTTGAACCAGCGGCAGCCTGTTCCATCGCACGTTGCATCAGTTGAGTACGCTCACCAGACACAATCTCCTGAATGGTACGGCTACCAAACTCAGTACGTAAACCGTTGTTGATGTACTGCTTTAACAGCACTTCAGCCTGAGACAAATTACCGCCAGTGGATAAGAAATACTTACCAAAGTCGGCAATACGCCATTTCACATAGCTGTCGACCAATAAGTCTTTTTTCTCAGCCGTGACAAAACGGTCTGACGAAGGGTCAGCTAAGGTCTGGATACGGGCATCAAGCTTACGAACATTCTCAATCAATGGCATTTTGAAATGCAGGCCTGGTTCAAATACACGAACCAGTTCGGCGTCATCACGCTGAATTTTACCAAAACGAATCACAATACCGCGTTCGCCTTCAGGTATAACAAATACCGAAGACACAGCCACAATACCCAGGATAGCAATTAAGGCTAATACTAAATTTTTCATCACTTAACCTCTGCCCGTTCTGGTGCTGTCCGCACGACTTGATTCAGGACGCAGATCCGGAGTTCTGCCATCAGTACTATTGGTTCTGCTTGGCGCTAATGGATTCACTGCAGGGGCTTTGGTATCGCCACCGTTATTGATCATTTTGTCCAAAGGTAAATACATAATGTTATTACCGTTTTTCACATCAACCAGCACTTTAGAACTGTTGCGGTATACCTGTTCCATTGTCTCTAAGTACATACGGTCACGGGTCACTTGTGGTGCAGCCAGATATTCAGGTAACAGTTTCTCGAAGCGAGCCACTTCACCCTGAGCTTTTAACAATGTCTGTTGTTTGTAAGCTTCAGCTTCCTGCATCATCCGGTTGACTTGACCACGGGCGCGAGGTTCAATTTCACGGGCATAAGCCTCAGCTTCACGGATATAACGTTGTTCATCTTCTTGTGCCGCTATCGCATCATCAAAAGCTTCTTTTACTTCTTCTGGTGGACGGGCATCACGGAAGTTGACGTCAACTAACTCTAAACCCATAGCGTAAGGAGAGATAATTTGCTCTAACTCAGTTCTGGTGTTTTGGCGGATCACTTCACGGCCTTTGGTCAGTACGTCATCCATAATGGAGTGACCAACCACATAACGTAAGGCTGCGTCTGTTGCTTCACGTAAGCTGCTGTCGGCATCGACTACAGAGAACTTATAAGCACGGGCGTCAAACACACGGTACTGGATTTCAAAGGTGACACGAACCAGGTTTTGATCCTGAGTCAGCATAAAACCATCGGTACGTAATGAGCGAACGCTGGTGACATCAACCGGAGTGACTGTATCGATAAAAGTCGGTTTCCAGTGGATACCAGGCATCACTTCAGAGTGATATTGACCAAAACGTAAGATCAAACCCCGTTCTGATTCTTTAATGGTGTAAAAACCACTAAAGGCCCAGACCAGTAAAGCAACCACCAGTATCAATACCAAAGCGGCTGAACCACCACTGTTATTGCTGCTGTTGCTGGTGTTTTTATTGCCACCAAAGATACCACCGAACTTTTTGCTTAAGTTACGGAAGACTTCATCTAAATCGGGCGGGCCCTGATCACGACCACCTTGTTTCCAAGGGTCGTTGTCTTTGCCATTCTTGCCCGGCTCGTTCCAAGCCATGCTTCACTCCATCTCTAGTTGTGATATTGAAACTAATGTACCAAAAAAAGCTGAGTACTGACGATAAAAAACTAAAAGCTGACTATATAGTTTTGTAACAGTCCGTCACTTTGTTTCAGTAAACGCGCCCATTCAGCTTTTGATAAGGCGATTCTGACCTGAGTTTCGCCCAGATCAGTAAAAGATTCCGTCTGAACCGCAGAGAGTTCGTGTAAACGAGCCCGCCACATTGCGGCGTCAGCAGGTAGTTTTAAATCTAACTGCATAAAGTCATCCGCCAATCGTTCACGGATCACTTGTAACAGTAAGTCTATACCCACACCTTGCTTCGCAGAAATATACACTGCTATAGGTTCGGCTTGTTCATTGTATTCTATACGGGCTTCTTGCTCAGTCTGGTCAATTTTATTAAACACCAGTAACTGGGGCACCTGATCGGCGTCAATTTCATGCAACACCAGTTGCACTTGTTTGATGTTATCGGCCATCCGCTGATCAGCCACATCAATCACATGCAACTGCAAGTCCGCATCACGGCTTTCCTGCAAAGTGGATTTAAAAGCTGCAACTAAGTCATGGGGCAAATGCCGGATAAAACCAACAGTATCAGCAAAGATAATAGAACCAAACTCAGGCAGTTTCACTTGCCGCAGTGTTGGGTCTAAGGTTGCAAACAGCTGATCGGCTGCATACACATCCGCACTGGTCAGGCGATTAAATAAGGTAGATTTACCGGCGTTGGTGTAACCCACTAAGGACACTACAGGAATTTCAGCACGTTGCCGGGCTTTACGGCCTTGCTCACGCTGCTTACTGACTTTATCCAGCTTCAACAACAAAGCTGTAATTTTGTCCCGCAGTAAACGCCTGTCGGTTTCGAGACGGGTTTCACCCGGGCCTCTCATACCAATGCCGCCTTTTTGCCGCTCAGCATTGTCCCAGCCACGTACTAAACGTGACGATAAATGCTTCAGCTGTGCCAACTCAACCTGCAACTTACCTTCGTAGCTGCGGGCACGCTGGGCAAAAATATCCAGGATCAAAGTGGTACGATCAATAACCCGGCACTGACAAAGCAGTTCCAGGTTACGGGTTTGAGCCGGGGTTAAAGAGTGATTAAAAATAATCAGATCAACTTGTAGCTCAGCGACAGCTTGCGCTAGTTCTGCCGCTTTGCCACTGCCAAGAAAAAACTTAGCATCGATCGTACTACGGTTGGCAGTCATCACAGCACGTGATTCAACTCCAGCCGACGACACAAGCATCTCCAGTTCCTGCAAATCTTCACTGGCACTGTCTTGTGAAAGATAGATATGCACAAGGATTGCTTGCTCGGCCACCATTTCGCTGTCAAACAAGCTTAAGTATTCCCGATTATTCCATCTCGTCCATTTCGCCTGTACCAGTACCATGGCTAGCCATAGTATTAACAGCACGAGCTGGGACTACAGTAGAAATGGCATGTTTGTACACCATTTGACTGACTGTGTTTTTCAGAAGGATTACAAATTGATCAAAAGACTCGATTTGTCCCTGCAATTTAATACCGTTCACCAGATAAATAGAGACTGGGATACGCTCGCGTCTTAAAGTATTTAAAAACGGGTCTTGTAACGATTGGCCCTTTGCCATTTTCGCTTTCCTTATTTCTAATTATGTTTCTCTATATATGGATTATTATATTATTTTCAAGTCGTTAAATAACAACTTTTTTTCAATTATCTTTTACTAGCTTAGCGAAGTTAAAATGGCTTGCAAGTTTTCTGCCTGTTTGTCTTCAGTTTTTAACCAATTTAATTCAGGCCAACTGCGTAACCAGGTGAGTTGCCGTTTCGCCAATTGACGAGTTGCAGCAATTCCCTGGTCGATCATCTCCTGCTCAGACAGCTGTCCTTGCAGGTGTAACCACATCTGACGATAGCCGACACAACGCATCGAAGGTAAATCCAAATGCAGATCAGATCGTTGCATCAGAGTTCTTACTTCATCAGCGAAACCACAATCTAACATTTGCCGGAATCTGACAGCTATACGCTGATGAAGTTCAGACCGATCTGTTGGATTGATAGCAAATTGTTGCACCGGGTATGGAAAAGGCTCGCCTTTATGTTCTGTCAGTTCAGTCAGACTCTTGCCCGTTAGTCGATACACTTCCACCGCCCTGTTAACACGCTGTGGGTCGTTCGGATGAATCCGAGCCGCCGATACCGGATCAAACTCTGCCAGTTGCTGATGCAAATAACCCCAGCCATGTTCTGCCGCTTCAGCTTCAATCTGCTGTCGTATCTCCGGATCTGCTTCAGGCAAAGGCGATATGCCCTGCAACAAAGTACGGAAATACAACATAGTGCCGCCAACCAGAATAGCGGTTTTCCCCCTGCGGTGGATATCAGCAATAAGTCGTAACGCATCAGTACGAAAATCTGCGGCTGAATACGCTGAAGCCGGGTCAAGAATATCAATTAAATGATGAGGTGCATCCAGAAGCTCTGCCGCCGTAGGTTTGGCTGTGCCTATATCCATACCTTTATAAATTAAAGCACTATCGACACTAATCAGCTCTGACGGGATGCTTTTATACAGATCAATAGCCAAGGACGTTTTACCGCTGGCTGTAGGCCCCATTAAAAAAATAACTTTAGGATCCATCTGAGTCCTGTAATAACTGAATAGAAGCTGTTAAATCCAGCGGCACGGCGCACCAATGTGGCCCTTGCTGACTTAACAATGGAAAATGTTTCACTAAAGAAGCAGCTTGTAGCACTCCCGAGCCTAATAACTGTTGCAGCAATAAGCTTAGCAGCTGTGTGTCTTGCTGCTGTAACCAGCCTTGCCACCACAGCGGTAACCACTGTGCCACCGCACTTTGCCGAAGCCAGGCTGGTACAGCTCTGACAATCAGAGTTTGATTACTTACTAAAAAGTCAAAACCCAGGTGGCTTAATAAATCCGCTTTACTGAGCAAAAACTCTTGTTCTGTCTGTTGCAGTGTTAAGCGCACCGGCATTAATAAAGGTAAAGGCTGTGCACCTTGATCCAGCCATAATCTGGCGGCGCTGGCCGCTATATCAACTAACCACAGTTGATCTGAGCCAGAACACAGCAGATAACGATTCTCGCTTATTAAAGTTTCATGTTGTGCAACAGAAACTGATTGCTCCACCCGCTGAGTTTTTTCAGCAAAAACCGGCCAGCTTTGTGCTGCAGGTTGCGCTACAGCAGGCCGGTAAGGCTGACCTGCGTAAGCCGAAGGTCTGGCGGCATAAGCTGGAGCTGTGGCTGAATGCTGAGCTGGTGCAGATCCAGGTTGTAGTGCTGGAGCTTCTGGCATAGAAAAAGCTGCAGGCTCCGCCAGTACCATAACCTCAACACTGTTTTGCTGCGGTTCTAACTGTAATAGCGCATTAGTTAACGCCGAAGCCACAAAATCGTGCACTAAGCGGGCCTGATGAAACCGTACTTCGTGTTTGGCCGGGTGTACGTTGACATCCACCTGACGTGGATTAATCTCCAGATACAATACAAAAGCGGGCTGCTGTTCGCTACTTAACATAGAGCCATAGGCCTGACGTATCGCATGATTCAGCAGTTTGTCTTTCATCATACGGCCGTTGACATAGCTGTACTGACATTGCAGTTGCTCTTTACAGGCTGAAGGTTGCAACACCCAGCCCCAAAGCTTTAAGTCATCGTAAGCGACTTCAACAAAAGCGGCCTGCTGTAGAAAATTTTTGCCACACAAAGCGGCTACGCGTTTTTGCTGCGCTTCGCGACTGTCGGCTTTTTTAAGTTGTCGTACAGTCTGACCGTTATGAATTAAAGTCCAGCTGACGTCAAAACGGCTCAATGCCAGGCGTTTCACCAACTCGTCTATATGAGCAAATTCGGTTTTGTCGCTGCGCAAAAACTTACGCCGCGCCGGGGTATTAAAAAACAGGTCCAGCACTTCAATGCTGCTGCCATCCGGATGAGCCGCTGGTTTAATTTGTACCTGCATATCACGGCCTTCGGCATAGGCTTGCCAGGCTTTATCCTGAGCTGCAGGTTTTGACGTTAACGTCAGACGGGAGACTGAACTGATAGAAGCTAAAGCTTCGCCCCTGAAACCAAGGCTGACAATTTGTTCTAAATCATCCAGAGAACTGATTTTACTGGTGGCATGCCGGCTTAAAGCCAGGCCTAACTCAGCTTCAGCTATACCAGAACCATTGTCACGAATGAGGATTTTTTTACTGCCACCACGCTCAATCTCAATCAGAATTTGATCGGCACCAGCATCCAGGCTGTTTTCAACCAGCTCTTTGACGACAGAGGCAGGACGTTCTACCACTTCGCCTGCAGCAATCTGGTTTGCCAGTTGAGGAGGTAAAATTTGAATAGGCATCAGGGGATCCGCAGCACCTGACCAATCAGAATATTGTCGCTTTTCAGATTATTGTGTCTGCGAAGTTCAGCCATGCTAACACCATACTGTTTCGCCACTCTGGATAAAGACTCACCGCGTTTCACTTTATGAGTTCGACTACCGCTGCTTGCCACAGCAGTGGATCGATTTTGCGTGGTAGGCATCACAGTAGGCACAGAACGGCCATTATTTTTATGGGCGGCAAATAACGAATCAGCTGGTGGTGATTTTTCAAAATAACGTTTAATAGCTCTGAACATCGCCAGCGCCAGTTTATGTTGATGGCCTGAGTCTTTTAGTAAACGTTCTTCGTTATAGTTGGAGATAAAGCCTGTCTCAAACAATATAGACGGAATATCAGGCGCTTTTAATACCGCAAGGCTTGCCGCTTGTGGTTCTTTTTTATGTAGATGTGCGATAGGAGCCACTTCACGCAACACTTCTTTGGCGACTTCAAAGCCAGTGACCATAGAGTGGTTCATCGACAAGTCCAATACGGTCTGAGCCAGATAACGTTCGTTGGCCGAGTCTTTGATGATCTCGCCTACACCACCTAATAACTCCGAATGTTGTTCAGTTTGCTCCAACATCCGGCCCACTTCAGTGGTAGCACGGCGCATTGATAACACCCAGACCGAAGCGCCATGAGCTTTGCGGTTTTGCACTGCGTCTGCATGCACAGAAATTAATAAATCGGCCTGTTTCTGCCGGGCGATGTCCGGTCTTTTGTTTGGATGAATATAATAATCACCAGTACGGGTCAACACAGCCTTTAAACCTGGCTGCTTATTAATCATATCCGCCAGTTGACGTGAAATAGACAGCGTAATATTTTTTTCGTAGGTACCTTTGGGCCCGACAGCACCAGGATCCTGGCCTCCGTGCCCCGCATCAATAGCGATAATAATGTTGCGCCCTGTGGCTCTGGTACTGACTGTACTTTGAGGGGCCGATTGAGCAGGTAAAGAGCTGACTGCTGCAGGTTTTGAAACAGTAGCTGAGCTGACAGCGGCTCTCTGAGCTTTTAAATCCACCACCAGCCGATGACCATAAGGAGGTGAAGGAGGCAAAGAAAAAATGCTGTCATTGACCGGAAAAGACAGCTCTATTACTACAGCTGTTGCTGCGCTTGGGGTGCGGCTGGCATAGACACGTTTGACTAGCGGCGAGTCACCCGTCACAGCACCTATATTTAAACTGGTCACACCCGCCAGTTCAATTTCAAGACGGCTTGGGTTACTTAGGCGTTTTACCTTATGCGAAGGAGCATTGGCTAAATCCAGCACCAGTCGGGTATTATCAGGCGCATGCCAAATACGCACACCTTTGACACTGTTCACAGCCCAGCTTTGGCTGGAAACAACGAACAGCAGCAAAGCAACAACCCGAAGCATTAGACTCATTGAGCCTGCTCCCAGGCTTGCACTACAGCGTTCATCCACACCACAGCTTCAGCTTGATTCGCTGTGACACGCAGCTGGCGCTGGTGTTGATCAATCTGCAATTGCAGATCCAGATCAGCATCTGCCAGCAAACCATAACCACGTTCCGGCCATTCAATCAGACACAAGTTACCTTTGGAGAAATAGTCACGAATGCCCATAAACACCAGTTCTTCCGGGTCACGCAGGCGGTACAAATCAAAATGAAAGACTTGCTGCTCGCCAATGGTGTAAGGCTCAACCAAAGTGTAAGTTGGGCTTTTCACATTGCCCTGATGTCCCATAGCCTGCAATAAGCCACGACTGAAGGTGGTTTTGCCTGCCCCTAAATCGCCCTGCAAATAGAGCACAGCACCATTGCGTAAATGGGGTGCAAATAAGGCGGCCAATGCCAAAGTAGCGGTTTCGTCCACTAAATGAAAAATGTAGCTTTGAGCTGTCATCTGTACCTAAGCTGAGTGTTCTCAGTCATCACAATTTTTTAAGCGCACGTGCCGTATGAGTACAGCAGATGATTTGGCCGCTATGCTAACAAAAACAGCGCAGTGCAGCCAGTTTCTTCTGAGACAGGAAGTATAAAGGTCAAAGCAAAAACCTGAGCGGCATTTATGGTAAAGTGCGCGGCGAAAATAAGCGGATTTGACTATGACCAGCAACATCAATTGGCAGCATCTTGCAGAGCAAATAAAAGTCTGGGGCCAACAACTTGGCTTCCAGCAGATAGGCATTACCGATACAGATTTAACATCGGAAGAAGCTAAGTTGCAGCAATGGCTGGATGCTGGTTTTCATGGCGAAATGGAGTATATGGCCGCTCATGGCATGAAAAGAGCGCGCCCTGCCGAATTACACCCCGGCACTATCCGGGTCATCAGCGCACGAATGGATTACTTGCCGGAGCATGCGCAGTTTGCAGCTAATCTGGCAGATCCTTCGATGGCTTACATCAGCCGTTATGCGTTGGGGCGGGATTACCATAAGCTCATTCGCAACCGCTTAAAACAACTGGGCGAACGTATTGAAAAAGAGTTAGGTGCTTTAGGTTTCCGGCCTTTTGTTGATTCAGCACCTATTCTGGAACGCTCTCTGGCAGTAAAAGCAGGTTTAGGCTGGCAAGGAAAACATAGTCTGGTATTAAATCAGGACGCTGGTTCCTGGTTTTTTTTAGGCGAGTTGCTGGTCGATATTCCCCTGCCGATAGATGCTGCACATTCCGGCGATTGTGGTACTTGTGTTGCCTGCATCACTATTTGCCCGACTCAGGCCATAGTAGCGCCTTACACTGTGGATGCCAGACGCTGTATTTCTTATCTGACTATCGAATTACAAGGCGCTATTCCGGAAGAATTCAGATCTTTGCTGGGCAACCGTATTTATGGTTGTGATGATTGCCAACTCGTGTGCCCTGTTAATAGAGCTGCTGATACCACACAAGAGCAAGACTTTCAGCGCAGACCACAGTGGTTGAATAAATCCTTGCTGGATTTATGGCGCTGGAGTGAAACTGAATTTTTAAAATACACCGAAGGTTCTGCGATTCGCCGTATCGGCTATCAGCGCTGGCAACGCAATATTGCCGTAGCCTTAGGCAATGCGCCTTTTGATTTGGCCATTATTGAAGCCTTGCAGCAGCAACTGCCTTTAAGTGAGCTGTTAGTACAGGAACATATTCAGTGGGCTTTATGGCAACAGCAGAAAAAAAGCCTGTTGCAGCAGAATTTATTAAGTCGCCAGACCGATCGTTTAGTACGGGTTATTCAGAAGGGGTTACCACGGGATGCCTGAGGTCAAACTGCGGCTGAGCCTTAAGCCGCTGCTGCGCCCGCAGTAAAATATCCAACTTCTGTGCGCGATCAGCGACATGCCAGTCTTTAATTTCCTGCAAAGTTCGACCACAACCTAAACAGACGTCAGAGTGATTTAAACAACAAATGCGGTTACAAGGTGATGCAGGCATAGAGTTCTCCGTTACTAAACCAATCATAGCCTGCAATTCACCCGCTATCCCCTACTTCCGTTGTTTAGGTACCCAGGCCCAGACAAACTCCGCAATCACAGGTTCAACATTCAGTTCGTCGGTAATTTTCACCAAAATACTGATATCGCCTTTTTCGGCGTCGCGGATAAACTGAATTTGCTCATCAGTCAGTGACGTAGTTGCCACCAGCTTGCCCGTTGCTCTTTTGACATAATTCAGCTGCATCGACTTTAACAGCGGAATACGATCGTCTGCCACATGCAAACCCACTAAAAAACCACTGGCCGACTCGCCCAACAAGGCCATAGCAGCCGCATGCACTGAACCTATATGGTTTTGCACCTTGGTTTTATTTGCCAGGCTTAACTGCGCCTGCTGAAAATTTAATACATCTACTTTGACCGAAGCTGTACCGGCAAACTTCACCGCTTTACCAAATAACAAGGTCAATAAAGGTGAACGTAACCAGGACGAGTAGTTATTTATTTTGGCAACATAACGGCCAAGTTTATTAATGGCTTTCATACTGGTCTTACCTGTAAGTTTTAGTTTGGCAAAGATAGCAGTAATAAAATCAGGCAGCAAGTTGGGTCATGGCAAACATGAAGTGGCAATGCAAAATTGAAGGAAAAAAGAATTTTATAAATGGGATGAAATTTGGAGCGGGCAACGAGGCTCGAACTCGTGACCTCGACCTTGGCAAGGTCGCGCTCTACCAACTGAGCTATGCCCGCATGCATGGGATCTTACTGATTTTTATCAAACTGGTTATTGGTGGACCAACTTGAATTTGGAGCGGGCAACGAGGCTCGAACTCGTGACCTCGACCTTGGCAAGGTCGCGCTCTACCAACTGAGCTATGCCCGCATCCTGTTATTAGCAATCATGATTCTTTATCTTGGTTATAAAGAAGATTACTAAAAACGCCGCTTCAATTGAATTTTCGTTCGAAGCGGCGCGCATTTTACAAAATTCCTAGCCCTTTGCAAGAGATTTTATTCAGGAATTTTGAAAAAATGCGTTTTATAAACCGCTAATTCAGCAATAGATTCCCGAATATCATCGAGAGCTAAATGACTTGATGACTTTTTAACCAGCTTAGTTACTTCCGGGTACCATCTTCTGGCTAACTCTTTTACCGTGCTGACATCCAGATTGCGGTAATGGAAAAAGGCTTCAAATTCCGGCGCGTACTTGACTAAAAAGCGTCTGTCCTGACCTATGCTGTTGCCACACATAGGCGATTTACCTGCAGGTACATAATCAGACAGGAAACGGATCGTCTGTGCCATAGCGTCGGCTAATTCCACTTCGCTCTCCAGGCAACGTTTGGTTAAACCACTTTTACCATGAGTTTCAGTACACCATGCATCCATAGCATCTAAAACTTCTTTTGGTGTTTTAATGGCAAATACAGGGCCTTCAGCAAGGATATTTAACTGGCTGTCGGTTACTATGGTGGCCATTTCTAAAATCACTTCTTTTTCCGGATCCAGACCTGTCATTTCCAGATCGATCCACACCAGATTATTGTCGTTGCTCGCCATGCTTCTTACCTTTGATTATTTGCAGCCAGTTTTGCTGCTTTGTAACTTGCCCGAATAGCGGTATCATACTATGCCTTAAGCAAAGTAAAAACCGCCGCAGTCAGGCGACAGTAAAGGCACAAGGCCACAGTGACCAAAAAAAAGCACCTCAATCAACGCCAGCATCAACGTATAGCCGCCAATCAGGATCGTCGTTTAGCCCGGGCTCAGAATAAAACCAACAAAAAAGAGCTGGATTCTGACTTATTGGCTGAAGCCGAACATGGCTTAGTGATCAGTCGTTTTGGTCAACACGCCGATATTGAAGATAGCTCAGGCCAAATTTTCCGTTGCAATATCCGCCGTACCATCAACTCCCTAGTCACAGGGGACAAAGTCGTATTCTGCCGCACCAAAGTACCTGGCGGTGGCCCTGAAGGTGTTGTAGAAGCTGTAGCTGAACGTGAATCTGTATTACTGCGCCCTGACTTTTATGACGGCCTAAAACCTGTAGCAGCCAATATAGATTTAATGATTATTGTCTCCGCCGTTTTACCTGCGTTTTCGCTGAACATTGTCGACCGCTATTTAATAGCGGCCGAAGCTATGCATATCAAGCCGTTGTTATTGTTGAATAAAATCGATTTATTAACCGAAGAACAGCGCGCTGAAGTTGATCAGCAACTGGCTATTTATCAGAACATTGGGTACGAATTCTTATTACTGAGCGCCAAAACCGGTGAAGGTACAGCTCAGCTGGATTCTTACCTGAAACAAGGCGTCAGTATTTTTGTCGGCCAGTCTGGTGTAGGTAAATCATCTTTAGTAAATAACCTGCTGCCTGATTTGGGTGTAGAAACCCGCGCCGTGTCAGAAAACTCAGGTTTAGGCCAACATACAACAACCACTGCCCGCTTGTATCATTTACCAGATGGCGGTGATTTAATTGATTCACCCGGTATCCGTGAATTTGCCTTGTGGCATTTGGAGCCAGAGCAAATCGTGTTAGGTTTTCCTGAGTTTAAAGACTGGCTCGGCCGCTGCAAATTCCGTGACTGTAAACACTTAAACGACCCGGGCTGCGCACTGCAACATGCGGTCAGCATTGGTGAAATTCACCCGGAACGTTTTGCCAGTTATCATAAAATCCTGCTGAGTATGGCGCAGGACAAACCGAATTATTTTCAACCCTGAGGTTTAAATCCACTATGGATCAAGTCAAAATCGCATTGCAATACGCAATGCCAAAGCATTTATTGTCCCGTCTTGTTGGCTATCTGGCTGCAGCTCGTTTAGGTTTTATCAGCCATGCGCTGATTAATCTGTTTATTAAGGCCTACAAAATTAATATGGCCGAAGCCCAATTTGAAAAAGCTTCAGACTATGCCAGCTTTAATGAGTTTTTTACCCGCCCTTTAAAAGATGGCTTACGCCCTATCAATACGGATGCTGATGTGGTCTGCCAGCCAGTAGACGGCGCGATCAGTCAGTTAGGTGATATTGTCGATGGTAAGCTGATCCAGGCCAAGAACCACAACTATTCACTGCAGGCTTTATTAGGTGGTGATGCGGCTACAGCTGCTCCTTATGCCGGCGGTAAGTTCGCAACTATTTATTTAGCACCAAAAGACTATCACCGCATTCATATGCCAATTGCAGGCACCTTACGTGAAATGATTTATGTGCCAGGTGATTTGTTTTCAGTGAACCCATTAACCGCAGAAAACGTGCCTGATTTATTCGCCCGTAACGAACGTGTTGTGACCATTTTCGATACTGAACTGGGCCCTATGGCTTTGGTATTAGTAGGCGCGACTATAGTGGCCAGCATAGAAACTGTTTGGGCTGGCACTGTGACCCCACCTACAGGCAAAGATGTATTCCGTTGGACTTATCCTGCCACAGGGCCTCAAGCTGTCACTTTGGAAAAAGGTGCTGAAATGGGCCGTTTTAAATTGGGATCCACAGTGATCCTGGCGTTCCAGGCGGGTCAGATTGAATTCACTGACAAGCAATATCCAACAGCAGTGACCCGCATGGGCGAGCCTTTTGCCGATATAGTCAACAAGGCTTAATCAAATGAAGAAGCAGAGCTAAGCTCTGCTTTTTATGTACAGGATGTACGGTACGTCGCAACTGTCGGGAACGTTGTTGCGACGTTTCTGGAGAACACAAATGCAGATTATTGCCCACCGTGGTGCCAGTGGCTCTTATCCGGAAAATACCTTGCTGGCGATTGAACAAGCGTTGCTGGCCAAAGCAGATGGTATTGAAATTGATGTATTTTGTGTCGAAAACCAGTTGGTAGTGATCCATGACGAGAATGTCAGCCGCACCACAAACGGCACAGGGTTGTTGCAGGATTTTACATTCCACCAATTACAGCAACTGGACGCAGGTTCAGGTCAGCAGGTGCCGACTTTATGGCAAGTACTGCAATTGGTAAACAACCAAACCCTGCTGAATATCGAACTCAAAGGTGCAGACACAGCAGAGCCTTTATTAAAACTGCTCAAAAAAGCTGAAATTGAACTGGGCACAGATCCGGGCAAGCTACTGATCTCTTCTTTTAATCATCATCTCTTGAAACAGATTAGAAAACATAGACCTGATTTAAAAACAGGGGCTTTAACAGCCTCATTGCCACTGGATTATACCGCTTTTGCATCAGAGCTGGGCGCCTGGTCAGTGAACTGCGATAAAGGTTTTATCAACAAAGAGATGGTACAGGATGCCCATCAACGTGGCTTAAAAGTCTGGGTCTATACGGTCAATGATGCTGTTACAGCAAAAAAGATGCAGCAGTTGGGTGTAGATGGGATTTTTTGTAATTATCCG
>JAHIWM010000182.1 GCA_018815765.1 Gammaproteobacteria bacterium
CTCACCATAAGCTGCTTGTTGTTGCTGTAACACCAACAGCATTTGCTCAGGTTGTTGTGCTTTTTGCTGTTTAACCTGCAGCAGCCAGTCTGGCAGCGCCAGTTGTTCTGCCTGCAGCGGCGTAACCAGACACAAGCAGAGGCTTAACAGAGTTCCCCATGATTTGAGGTATTGTTTTTGTTTCATCTGTAGTCCTTCAAGCGACAAGCAAAAGTCAGACTGCCACTATAGCGCGGTCGCCTTTCATCTCCAGCCAGTCTTTTCTGTCTGGTGCCCGCTTTTTCGCCAACAACATGTCCATCATTTCCATCGTCTGCACCAAATCGTCTATGGTCAGTTGCACCAGACGTCTGGTGTTTGGATCTATGGTGGTTTCACGCAGCTGCAACGGGTTCATTTCGCCCAAGCCTTTAAAACGTTGCACGTTGATTTTGCTACGTTTTTTCTCAGCCTCCAACCGGTCAAGAATGCCTTTTTTCTCGTCCTCATCCAACGCATAAAACACTTCTTTGCCACAGTCGATACGGTATAAAGGTGGCATAGCCACATAAATATGACCGGCTTCCACCAGAGGACGGAAATGGCGCATAAACAATGCACACAATAAGGTTGCGATGTGCAAACCATCCGAGTCGGCGTCGGCCAGAATACAAATTTTGCCGTAGCGCAGTTGGCTTAAATCGGCTGAGTTTGGATCCATGCCGATAGCCACAGAAATATCGTGCACTTCCTGTGAGCCCAGAATCTGCTCAGATTCCACTTCCCAGGTATTCAGAATTTTACCGCGCAGTGGCATCACCGCCTGAAACTCACGATCCCGAGCCTGCTTGGCTGAACCCCCTGCAGAATCCCCTTCGACAAAAAACAGTTCAGTGCGGTTTAAATCCTGTGATGAACAGTCCGATAACTTGCCTGGTAAAGCAGGACCGGCTGTGACTTTTTTACGAATAATTTTTTTGGCAGCACGCAGGCGTTTTTGCGCGTTATTGATACAAAACTCAGCCAGTTGCTCGGCGATATCTGTGTGTTCGTTCAGCCATAAACTAAAGGCGTCTTTCACTACACCGCTAATAAAAGCCACGGCCTGACGTGATGAGAGTTTTTCTTTAGTCTGGCCGGCAAACTGCGGTTCCTGCATTTTTAACGACAGGATATAACTACAACGATCCCAAACATCTTCAGGTGTTAACTTGATGCTACGGGGCAATAAATTACGGAATTCACAAAAATCGCGCAGCGCTTCTAACAAACCCTGACGTAAACCATTGACGTGAGTACCGCCCTGCGCCGTTGGGATCAGGTTGACATAACTTTCAGTCACCAGCTCGCCACCTTCAGGTAACCAAAGCACAGCCCATTCCACAGCTTCATGACTGGCGCTTAAGCTGCCAACAAAAGGCTGCTCAGGCAAAGCGATCATATCTTTGACCGCATCCATTAAATAATCACGGATACCAGCCTGATAACACCACTGATAACTCTGGTTGTTTACTTTATCGTCAAACTTGATGGTGAGGCCCGGACACAATACAGCTTTGGCTTTCAGTACATGCAGCATGCGGCTGACAGAAAACTTAGGCGAGTCAAAATAATCAGGTGCTGGCCAGAAACGCACGCGAGTGCCTGTATTGCGTTTGCCTACAGTACCGGTAATTGCCAGTTCACTGACTTTATTGCCATGTTCAAAAGCTATTTCATAGACATTGCCATCACGACGTACAGCCACATCAACCCGACTTGACAGGGCGTTGACGACAGAAATACCTACGCCGTGCAAACCACCGGAGAATTGGTAGTTTTTATTGGAGAATTTACCACCGGCATGCAGACGACAAAGGATCAACTCAACACCTGACACCCCTTCTTCAGGGTGAATATCCACTGGCATACCACGGCCGTTGTCTATGACTTCCAGCGATTGATCCTCATGCAGAATCACATGCACTAGATCGGCATGGCCAGCCAAAGCTTCATCGACGCTGTTATCTATAACTTCCTGACCTAAGTGGTTAGGACGGGTGGTATCGGTATACATACCTGGACGGCGCTGCACTGGCTCAAGGCCGGTCAGCACCTCAATGGAATCGGCGTTGTATTGCTGGTCTGTCATAAGGCAAACATCACTTCTTTAATAACTCGTTTTAGTGTATCCACCGTACCTGAAGCTGTTGCTGTGCAGTTGCTTCGCGTACGCAGGATATATACCCAGAGTAATTGGAGTTGCAGCCTTGTTGACTACCGCTTCTGACACTCTGGGTATAACTGTATTAACAACCAGTTGTTTTACGCTATTTGGCAAAACTTGACAATAGCGGGCAGGCAATTGGCATAGCCCTGATAACTGTGATCACCACCTGATTGCACATCCACTGTACAACCTGCATAAAACTGCACCGCTTTGCGATAATCCAACACTTCATCCCCTTCCTGCAACAGTACCAGATAACGATCCAAAGCCGACGGTTTATGCTCAAGCTCAGCCAGCAATGGCATATGCTGAGCTTCAACTTTGAAATCCTGCTTCAGCACCGGATGATGATAAGTACCAAAATGTTGGCTTAACAACTCATATGGAGCCACAGCAGGGTTAATCAGCGCGGCATAACAGCCGGTTTGCTCGGCCAGATAAGTGCCTAAAAAGCCGCCTAAAGAACTGCCTATCACCGCATCAGGACGACGGCCATTCAGTGCCTGCTCAATCGCGACTACAGCTTCTTTTGGCGTGTAAGGTAAATCAGGCATCAAGAGTTCCACATCGGGCAACTGCTGCTGGAAAAAAGCTTTGGTTATTAAGGCTTTTTCGGACTGAGACGAACTGGCAAAGCCATGTAAATAGACAACAAGTTTAGACATTTACCCTTCCAGAAATTGCCAACGCACTGCGGTATCCGCATCTGCATTGGCATTAAAAATCCATTCGATATAACCAGGACGAGCGGCCACAGGCTGATAATCCGGTGTCAGCAGAAACTGCGCTGAACTGGCAGGACAACCCACCAGTTGAATACCTTGCTGTATTTTGGCATAGGCATAATGACAATGACCATGGGAAAAACCTTTGATACGCCGATCAGAGTCGATAATCTGCCATAAAGCAGCGGCATCCAGCTGAATATGTTCATCAATAAAACTGCCGATAGGGCTGATATGATGATGACAAAACAGCCAAACAGCGGCATCCGCAGGATAAGACAATAACTGCTGCTGTAATTGCTGCTGCCGGGCTTTATCAAAATAGCCAGCCGGAGTGGGCCCTTTGCTGTTGAGTAAACAAAGTCGCCAGTCGCCAAGGCTTAACTCTGTATCCCCACAAAAAGGTGGCAAAACAAAAGCCTGCTGCATCAACTCCATATCATCATGATTGCCGGGTAAATACAGCACGGGACAAGACCAGTCTTTAAACAGCTGTGTGATCAGTTGATAGGACGCAAGGCTATGATCCTGAGTTAAATCTCCGGTCAGGATCACCGCATCAGGTTGATTTGATTGAAGTTGAGATAACAGCAGTTCAAGCTGACGATAAGGCTGAACCCCACAAAACCAGCCTTCTGGGTCAGCCACTAAGTGACAATCAGAAATCTGGATCAGACGATAAGAATCTTGTTTTTCAAACACTAACGCCATCAGGCCAATAACCCGGTGTTCTGATAACCACGGCGTGAACACAAATTTAGCCAGTCGCGCAGTAATAAATTAATCTGCCGTTTTTCATCCGGTAATAACATATCCACATTCGGGTAACTGTATACAGCTTTAAGCTGGCGCACTTGCTGACAAGCTAGCACTTCAGCCAGCCGTGCGTCGTGGTAGAGCCGAACTTCAAAGCGTGGTTTTAGCCAGCCAATCATCGACTGACTAATCAGCTCAATACTGACTGTTGTGGTGTATTTACACAATTCCAGCAACTCCACCTGATAACTTTCGCTGGCATTGATATGAATCAAACAACGCTGCCCTAGTCGCTGGTTACCTGGCAAGAAAAAACGTAGCTGCGCGTAATTGCGCTCACATAAACTGAGAAAATCAGGCAGGTAAGGCACATAACGTTTTCGGGCCAGATTTGGCATACCAGCTATTTAACCTCTTTAACTCGTGTTGCGATCATGAAAATTATACAGTCCAGCGTTTGCGCACTTCATCCAGATTCAAGGCTAACCATTGCAAGGCTATGACAGTTGCCGCGTTATCTATTTTTCCAGCCTGTAAAAGTTGCATTGCAGCTTGGCGTGACAAGCTGTGAACTTTAATATCTTCCTGCTCGGATGCCAAGCCATACACCCCGGTTTCTACCTTATCTTTAAGTCGCGCCAGCACTAAATAAATTCGTTCTGTACTACCACCAGGGCTGCTTTGATAACTAAGCATAGGCCAGAATTCTGTCAGCTTCAGACCGGCTTCTTCTTCCGATTCACGCATCGCGACTTGCTCAACAGTTTCACCTGTCTCAATCATGCCGGCGATCGCCTCTAACAACCATGGACCGTTTGGATTTTGTAAGGCGCCGATGCGAAATTGCTCAATTAATACCAGGCTGTCATTTTTTACATCATAAGGCAGCACTATGACCGCATGGCCGCGTTCAAATAATTCACGCTTTACTTCTGTACTCCAGCCACCGTTAAATAATTTATGCTTAACTTTGTAGCTGTCAATCCGGAAAAAACCCTGAAAAACTGTGCTCTGGTCGAGTATTTTTACATCAGACGAGTGAAAGGATGGATAATTTTCTGGCTTGAAATCAGGCATTTGAAGACTCACATTCTGTTACACTTGAAGCTATGTTGTTTACGCTTTAATCATTACTTAGTTGATACCAACAAGGTATTATTGGCTCACTTTCGCAAAACTATGGACTTTCGGTTATGAAAAAAACCTTGTTAGGCACGTTGGTAGGCTCGGCACTGGCTCTTCTGAGTGTGCAGGCGAATGCCGAAAATTTGCAAACCATTTATCAATTAGCTACCAAAAAAGACCCGCAGGTATTAAAAGCTGCAGCTACCCGTGATGCAGCCAAAGCTGGGATCGATGTGTCTAAAGCTCGTTTGTTACCGCAGGTCAATTTATCTGCCGGAGCTTCTCGTTCTATCAGCGATCAATCTGCAGATAATGGCAGCCAGTTTGAATACGAGAGCACAACAACTGATGCACGAATCACTTTAACTCAGTCCTTGTTTGACTGGAGTCGTTATGAAAATCTGTCTATTGCTGAAAAAGCAGCACTACAAGGTCAAACTGCTTATGACGCAGCGGTACAAACCTTAATAGTCCGGGTTTCTCAGTCCTACTTTGACGTATTAACTGCTGACGATAACTTAAGTTTTGTGGTGGCTGAAAAACGCGCTATTGAACGTCAGTTAGAGCAAACCAAACAACGTTTTGCTGTAGGTTTAACCGCTATTACAGACGTACATGAAGCTCAGGCTCAATACGATATCGCAGTGGCTCAGGAGATCAGTGCACAAAACGCACTGGAAACAGCCCGTGAGTTTTTGCGTGAAATTACCGGTGAATACCATGCTCAGTTGGATTCATTAAATACCTCACGTTTCAGCACCAGCCAGCCAACACCAAATAATCCGCAGGATTGGGTGCAAACAGCACAGGACAATAACCTGGAGCTGAAAATCCGTAAGCTGTCGTTAGATATTGCTGAACACAATATCCAGATAGCTAAATCTGGCCATTACCCAACTTTAGATCTGACCGCTTCAACTGGTTTCAGCAACAGTACAGGCAAAAACAAAGACTCCGGTATAGGCGCAAATGACCCTCGTCAGGACAGCAGCTCCATAGGTATAGATTTAATTGTGCCTATTTATTCTGGTGGCGGCACTGTCGCTAACGAAGAAGTAGTTCGTGCGAACTATGTAGAAGCGGCTGAAGATTTAGAACTGAGTCACCGCAGCGTGATCCGTCAGGTTCGTAGCAACTACAACAACGTTGGTGCTTTGATTTCCAGTACCAAAGCTTTGCAACAGGCCGTGATTTCAGCGGAAAGTGCGTTAAAAGCCACTGAAGCAGGTTTTGAAGTCGGTACCCGTACTATTGTTGACGTATTACAAAGTACCAGAAACTTGTTTGATGCCCGCCGTAACCTGTCCAAAGCCCGTTACGACTACATCCTGTCTGTTTTAGCTTTAAAACAAGCAGCTGGCACTTTGACTGAAGAAGATTTATTCACTGTAAACAGAGCTTTAGGTAACTAAACTTCTTTTCAGACTGTCTCACCTGAAGCTGCAGTTGCGGCTTCAGGTGGGCCTGTTCCTACCAGTTAGCACTTTTTTCCCCGTTTTTTTTCGTTACAATAGCCGCACTTTTTTTGCCCGAGGATTTGCTGTGGTTCATGTTCCACGTTTTACCATTGGTTTTTTACACCCTAAACACTGGCCTTTATGGTGTGGCTTAGGCCTGATGTGGATCCTGCTGTGGTTGCCTTACCCTGTATTGATGAAAATGGGCGAAGGTGTAGGCTGGTTGCTGATGAAGGCGATGAAATCCCGCGTTAAAGTCACACGCCGCAATCTGGAGTTATGTTTTCCGGATATGCCGGAAGCTGAACGTGAAGCCTTAGTAAAACAAAACTTTAAAGAAACCGGCAAAGCGGCCTTTGAAACTTTTATTGGCTGGTGGTGGCCAGACTGGCGCGCTCGTCCTTTGTGCCAATTTACTGGCAAAGAACATATTCAGGACATCTTAGATCAGGGCAAAGGTGTATTGCTGCTGTGTGGCCACTTTTTATCTCTGGAAATGATTGCCCGTACCTTTGGTTTTCATTGCCCAGCCGTAGGTTTTTACCGTCCTAACGACAATGAAATTATGGAGTATTTCCAATACCATGGCCGAGTACGCTCGAATCGCTACCTGATTGGTAAACGTGATGTACGCACCATGATCAAAGCCTTAAACGAAAAAGAAGTCTGCTTTTATCTGCCAGATCAAGACTATGGTCGCAATAAAGCCGAGTTCGTGCCATTTTTCGCAGTAAAAGAAACAGCGACGACCACAGGTACTTTGTTGTTTGCCGGCAGTGCCAATTGTGAAACTGTTCCTA
>JAHIWM010000020.1 GCA_018815765.1 Gammaproteobacteria bacterium
CGGTACAGGTTTTTTGGATCGGCTTTGTTGTAATCCCAATCGGGCTGGAACGACGTGTTGTAGTGTTCCCACACCAGTCCCTGAGTTAAATCAGCCTGACGTACAGCTATGTTATACGCCAGCTGATTGGCGCGTTGCAGAAAGCGGTCATTGCCCGTCGCTTCAAAGGCTGCCAGCATGGCTTCACATAAATGCATATTGGAGTTCTGACCCCGGTAGCTGCTTAAGACACCTGCAGGACTGAGTTCATCGGCATAAAGACCAGCATCGGCTTGCCAGAAGCGTTTTTCCAATAGCTGATAGACCCGGAATAAAGGCTCGTCACTGTGAATTAAACCGGCTTTACGGGCAGCTGCGTAGGCCAGCAACACAAAAGCATACCCATAAGCTTGTTGTGTCATATCCAGTGGTTGATGGTTTTCTAAGATCCAGGCGTAGGTTTCGGTGTCAGCTTGCCAGTGCACCTGCTCCAGATACTTCAGGCCATGTTTTGCTATTTGCAGATAGTCATCGCGCTGAAATACCAAAGCCGCTGTGGCGTAATTGACAATAATACGGGTGCTGCTGACCAGCTGCTTAAAGTGGGTATCAAACAGGCTGCCATCGTCGAGAAAGTTTTGATGATAGCCGCCAGTGCTGTCCACTACTCTGTCGGTATAAAAATCCAGAATGCTCTGGCAATGCGCCAGCAGGAAATCTTGCGAATAATAGTTCATATCAGGCCCCAATAAAGAGTGAAGAAGGGAAGTCGTGCAGTTTATGGCCATGCCATGTTAACTGAGCTTTAACTGCCGCCAAGTCGGGTAAGGCGGTAAAGGCGCCGGGCTGGGTCACTGCATAAGCACCGCAGTGGGCGGCAAAATGCAGCGTTTGTTCCAGTGCTTTGGTTTGAGTAAAAAAGCCTGCTAAATCAGTATGTCCGCTTAAGCCATATAAAAAACCACCAATAAAGGCATCACCGCCAGCCGTGGTATCCAAAGCCTGCACTTTGGGTGGGGTGATCAGTCCTGAGCTGGTCTGGGTAAAATACTCTATGGTTTTAGCGCCGTCTGTCACCAGCAGTAACTGGCAACCCTGCGCCAGACAATGCTGAATATAAGCTTCGGTTTGACCTTGAGCTAAATACTCCAGCTCATCACGGGAGAATTTCACCAGATCGGCTTGAGTGACCAGTTGGTTCACCAGACTTCTGTCAGCCTGGCCGCTAGCCCACAGATTGTGCCGCAGGTTGACGTCAAAACTAACCAGATTACCTGCCGCTTTGGCTTTACGGACTACTGCATTCGTACAACTGGCAATATCAGCTGTGGTCAGGGTGTTGCTGCAAAAATGCAGCATAGTGTCGCCGCTGAACCATAGATCACTGACTTGGTCGGAGCGCAAAATCACATCAGCCGTCTGATGGCGATGGAAAGAAAAACTGCGCTCACCTTTGTCATCCAAGGCGACAAAAGCCAAAGCTGTGCTGGCTGTTGGATGTTGCAATAAAAAGCGGGTATCGACGCCATAAGCCACTAAAGCGTCGCGCAGAAAGTTACCAAACATATCCTGACCCACCTGACCGGCAAAATAAGCCTGACCGCCTAAACGCGCTACAGCTACAGCAGCATTAGCCGGAGCGCCGCCCGGATACTGGCAAAACACTGCTAAATTCAGCGGTCCTTGCGGAGTATGGCCTGTGTTTAAAAAGTCGATTAAGGCTTCGCCGAAACAAAGAATTTTTCTCATGATCGAGTCTCAGTCTGAGGATTAGAAATGGTCTCTGGCTGCGCTGTGGTGACAGAAAGGCGAGAACCTGACAGCGCATACCAGCAGATATAAAAATACGCCAGCATAGGCACCACAAAACTCCATTGCACTGAACTGTTGTCCGCGACCAGGCCTTGCAGTAAAGGTAAAACGGCGCCTCCTACTATGGCCTGACACAATAAACCTGAACCTCTGCTGGTCAAAGGGCCAAGGCCACGAATCGCTAAAGTAAAAATAGTTGGGAACATAATAGAGTTAAAAAAGCCTACAGCCAAAACCGACCACATCGCCAGCTCGCCACTACTATTGATGCTCAGCATTAATAACAGGATCACTAGGACTGCATTGGTCGCCAGTACATAAATGGGCGCAATAAAACGGGTTAATAAGGCACCAACAAAACGGCCTATCATGGCGCCGCCCCAGTAATAGGACACCATTTGACTGGCTTCACGTTCATTGAGTCCGGCAATGTTGCTGTCGGCAAAGTAGTTCACCAGAAAGCTGCCGATAGAGACTTCAGCGCCTACATACAAAAATATCGCCAGAGCACCAAACACCAGATGTTTATGGTGCCAGATACTACCGCCAGTTGTTTGCTCTGTGCTTTGTTCGGTTTGTATCTGTGGTAGTTTCAGAAATATAAAACCAAAAGCCGTTAGCAGCACAGCGCCTGCCAAAATCAGATAAGGCAGTTGCACTGCGCTGGCGCTGTTGGTTGTGGCCGCAGCAAAAATTAACGCAGCTCCAAATAATGGCGCCAACGTATGGCCTAAAGAGTTAATAGCCTGGGCCAGACTTAAGCGGCTGGCAGCAGTTTTTTCTGAACCTAACACCGCCACATAAGGATTGGCCGATACCTGCAAAATGGTAATGCCTGATGCCAAAACAAAAAGGCCACATAAAAACACCGCATATATTGATACCTCGGCTGCCGGGTAAAACAGCAGGCAACCTAAAGCCATAGTGCACAAGCCGGTAATGATGCCACGCACATAACCTATACGTTCAATCAGCTTGCCGGCAAAAGGCGAGACAATAAAATAAGCGCCAAAAAAACACAGCTGAACCAGCATGGCCTGAGTGTAACTCAGCTCAAAAGCGGCCTTCAGATGAGGGATCAAAATGTCATTCAGCGCCGTGATAAAACCCCAGATAAAAAACAAAGTGGTCATAGCAATAAAAGCAAAGTTGCTACTTACGCCAGGACTGGCGCTGTGATTGCTGTTATGGATGATCGCCATAGGTTAGTCTCTTGTTTTTGCTTTAGGGGTTTCAGGGCTGGATTGCTCCAGCGACATGGAATAAGGCGCAGTATGTTCTGCACTGGCCCAGCTTTTTTCTGGTTCAGATCCCATCAGGAAATTCAGTTGGCCACCTGCCTGAATAATTGTGTGATCCAGCCAGCTTTGTAGCAACGGTCGACCATTTAAACTGGCTTGCTGGATATAAGGCGAATCGGCATTGTTCTGCTGCGCTGTGATCACAAAGTCTTTGCCGTTTGGCATAGTTAGCGTGACTTTGTCGAATAGCGGACTGCCAATCACATACTGGCCTGCACCAGGTGTGACAGGATAAAACCCCATAGCGCTGAACACATACCAGGCAGAAGTTTGGCCGTTGTCTTCATCGCCGCTGTAGCCATCAGGCGTGGCTGAATACAGCTTATTCAGTACTTCTCTGACTTTTTGCTGGGTTTTCCAAGGTTGTCCGGCGTAGTTATACAGATAAATCATATGCTGAATGGGCTGATTGCCATGGGCATAGTTGCCCATATTGACGATTTGCATCTCACGGATTTCATGGATAGTAAAACCGTAGTAGGAATCATCAAAAACCGGCGGCATCTCAAATACCTGGTCCAGTTTATCGAGAAAGGCCTGATTGCCTCCCATCAGTTGTTTTAGCCCTTCGATGTCGTGAAACACAGACCAGCTGTAATGCAAAGCGTTGCCTTCGGTGAAGGCGTCACCCCATTTCAGTGGATTAAATGGCGTCTGGAAACTGCCGTCTTTATTTTTACCTCGCATCCAGCCGGATTCGGCATCAAATAAATGATGGTAATTCAAAGAACGCTGATAAAAGGTTTTTGCATCTTCAGTTTTGCCTAAAGCTGTCGCCAGCTTATACAGATTAAAATCAGCAAAGGCATACTCCAGAGTGCGGGCGGCGTTTTCATGAATACCAGCATCATAAGGCACGTAACCTAAAGTGTTGTAGTACTCAAGGCCTGCTCTGCCTACAGAACTCACTGGACGGCCTTGCTCTACTTCGGCGTTTTTCAGCGCCGCCTGATACAAGGTTTCAATATCAAAACCACGGATACCTTTAAGGTAAGCGTCGGCAATATTAATAGCCGAGTTGGAGCCTATCATGACGTCACGATGACCAGGACTGGCCCATTCAGGTAACCAGCCAGACTCTTTATAGGTATTGACCAGCCCCTGCATAATTTGCGCGTCCAGCTCCGGATACATCAGGGTGAAAAACGGGAATACGGCGCGGAAGGTGTCCCAGAAGCCATTGTCAGTAAACATATAACCAGGCAACACCTGACCATTGTAAGGACTGTAATGCACGATTTGATCGTTTTTATCCAGTTCATAAAACTTACGCGGAAATAGCATCAGCCGGTACAAGGTGGAATAAAAAGTCCGCACCTGATCCAGATCCTGATCATCCACTCTGATGCGCGACAATTGCTGTTGCCAGCTGGCTTTAGCTTTCGCCATAGTGCTGTTGAAGTCGTCTTTCGCCAGTTCACGGTCCAGATTCAGCTGAGCTTGTTCCGGGCTGATAAACGAAGAGGCAACGCGGGCATGCACTTGTTCGCCTTTTTTGGTTTTAAAACCAATCACAGCTCCTACATGCTGACCTTCACTCTGCTGGCTATTGGCCTGCAGCTGCCAGTTGTCGTGCCAGGTGTGAGTTAGTTCAAATTCTTTATCAAATTCAATCACAAAGTAGTTATGAAAATTCTCCGGCACACCGCCGTGGTTATTGCGGGCATAGCCAATAATTTTGCGTTGTTTTGGTAGTATTTTTACCATCGAACCTTGGTTAAAGGCATCCAGAATAATGTAAGCCTGCTGGGTTTCGGGGAAGGTAAAACGAAACTGCGCAGCCCGCTCTGTTGGGGTGACTTCTGCTGTGACGTCATAGTCGGCCAGATACACCGAATAATGGTGAGGGCTGGCCTGTTCGGCTTTATGCGAAAACCAGGAAGCCCGCTCTTCTTCGTTAAACTTCAGCTCCCCTGTCACCGCCATCAGCGAAAAAGCGCCGTAGTCGTTTAACCATGGGCTTGGCTGGTGAGTTTGTTTAATACCGCGGATTTTTTCATCATCGTATTTGTAGGTCCAGCCATCACCCATAGCACCTGTCATCGGGGTCCAGAAATGCATGGCCCATGGCGTGGCAACAGCAGGATAGGTATTACCATTGGATAAACTGAAGCTGGAGTCTGTGCCCATCAATGGATTGACATAACTGACTAAATCCTGCGACACCAGACTGGCTGCAGGTTGAAAATGGGGCTCAGTTGTATTGCGCTGCCCTGCTGGTGTGCAGGCGACTATAAACAGACTGACAATGGCGGCAAGGCTGACTTCACGCGTCATCATAGTTTCAACTCTGAAAATACCCTTTTTATTGCCAGGGCTTAACAGATTTACGTTATGCCTGACTGAGGGCTTAGTGAATAAGTAACCTGACTGTAATCGATTACATATAGTCAGTCCAGCAAAAAATAACTGGCTTTTTGGCTGGGTTAATCGCTGTTTTTAGGTATAAGTGAGGATGTTGCTGAAAAATATCATTGATACCGATTACATCGTCCTTGATATTGTCCTACAGTGGTGGGAACATGTGATTTACTGCTAAATTACCTTATAGACGGGATTTTCTCCGTTGATCTGGAAAGTAACGGAATTTTTATAATTCATGACCAATATAAAAAAGGTAAGTGAGTTGGCGGGTGTGTCCACTGCAACCGTCTCAAGAACATTAAAAGACCCTGATTTAGTGTCACCGCAAACCCGTGAAAAGGTGATGGTTGCTGTGCAGCAGGCAGGTTATCGCCCGAACTGGATGGCGACCAGCGTCAAAACCGGTAAATCAAATTCTATAGTGGTATTGGTGCCTAACCTGGTGAATCCTTTTTTTATGCGCATCATTGAAGGCATAGAGCAGGCGGCGCAGGAAAAGGGTTATTCAGTATTGCTGGGTGATACGCAGGGTTCAGCCAGTCGGGAGCATGAATATGCCAGCATGCTGCTGACCAACAGAGCTGACGGCCTGATCCAGCTGGACCACTCTTTTCCCTTTTCACAGGACGATGCTCATCTGGTCGGTAATTTACCTGTGGTCAGCGTCTGTGAGCGTATTGAAGGCGATAAAAAATATCCGGTGATTGAACTGGATAACTATGCTGCAGCGCGGGCAGTCACTCATCATCTGATCAGTTATGGCCATCGCAGTTTTGGTGTGATTGCCGGACAAATCAGCAGTCAAATTCACCATGACAGACTGGCCGGTATTAAAAGTGTGCTGGCAGAAGAAGGTATAGTTTTTGATGAGGCGATGCTGGTCGGTGGCAGTTATAAAATAGAAACAGGCGTGGAAGGTGTGCAGCAGTTGTTAACCAGAGCACAACCACCAACCGCTATTATTTGTTTTAATGACGATATAGCCATAGGGGCTTTGTACGCCATTAAAAAGCATGGATTACGGGTTCCGCAGGACATATCGGTCACAGGTTTTGATAATGTCCGGGTTGCAGCTTATATGGATCCACCGCTGACTACTGTGGATCAGCCCGCTTATCAGATGGGGCGTCGGGCAGTTGAAGTGCTTATTCAGCAGATTAACCGTCAGCCGTTAACCAGAACCAGAGAAATTCTGCCTTTTAGCCTGTTAGAGCGACAAAGTACAGGACCTGTTTCCAAGCCCAACCAGCATTGACTCTGAGTGCTGGTTCCGTCAAGGGTACAGCGCTGCGGCAGAAAATGCGACCCTTGCGACAAAAGGTTTTTTTAAATAAAAACAAAAAGATAAGTTATATTTGTTAGCCTGCCTCCTCTAAATATTCTGCAATATTACAACTCAGCTGCCTTGCCATGTTGACAGCCCCGAATTCTGGGGCTAGTATTTTTTCCTATCTTGTAATCGATTACATTTTGAACGTCAGCGAATGCCTGACTTTCTGTTGTGTTTTGATTATAAGTATAAGAAATAAAATAAATTATTATCACGGCAATTGACGTTTGAATACGATTACATTGCGGAAACAACGGGGAGCGGCCAATGGCTACAAGGAATACAACAGGACATCACGTTTATCGGCGTGGTTTCAGCAAATCAGTACTTTGTCTTTCAATACTCAGCGCTATGGGTCTGGCTCAAGCTCAGGAAACACCCGATAAGGAAGAAGCTGAAGCTAAAGCAACAGAAGTGATTGAAGTCAGGGGCATACGTGCTTCCTCCGCAGAAAACCTGGCGATCAAACGTCTCTCTATAGCCACAGTGGACGCCATTACGGCCGAAGATATAGGTAAATTTCCTGATAAAAACGTAGCAGACTCCTTGCAGCGTGTACCAGGTGTCGTGATTGCCCGTAGCGGTGGTGAAGGTGCCACTGTCAGCATCCGTGGTTTATCCTCAGATCTGACCTTTACCCAGTTAAACGGTAACTTTATTGCGTCCTCTCCAGGTGAGCCATCCCGTTCTTTCTCCTATGCCCTGTTACCTTCAACCATGATCCAGAAAGTGGAAGTCTATAAGTCATCTGAAGCACGACTGGACGAAGGTGGTATAGGTGGTACTGTATTAATGTTTACCCGTAAACCGCTGGATATGGAGAAAAACTCCGGCGTACTGAACGTTGAATACAGCAATTCAGATATCACAGATAAAAACGAACCTCAATTCAGCGGTATCTATTCCTGGAAAAACGACGGCGAAGATTTTGGTTTCCTGCTGGGGTATACCCGTCAGGACAGAACCAACAGATTCCAGAGTTCCCGCGTTAACATCATGAATAAGAATTTCTTATACGCTGAGCGGGAGAATAACCAGATCGTTGCAGACGGAGCCTCAGGTTATGCTGCTCAAAGTATGGTGCAGGAAGTTCTGGAAGAAAAACGCAACCGCGAAGGTGTGCAGTTTACCAGCCAGTGGCGCCTGACCGACAACCTTGAAGTAGGGATGAATTACTTCAAATTTAATCTGGGTCAGGATTCAGTGCTGAATCAGTTGGAATATCCGGAGTGGAATAACAACGACAAGTTTTGGACTGATGTGCGGGTCGATGCAGCCAGCCAGTTTGTCACTGGTATTGATTACTCAGTGGGTGTTTCAGGTCCACAGCTGGTTTCGAATATTCCACGTATTAACGGTGAGTTTAAGCGTGAAGAAGCCACATCCGATACCTTTGATTTTTTTGCCAATTATGAAGGCGACAACTACAACGCCAGACTGACTTTTGGTCATACCGAAGCCGAAGGCGGACCCTCAGAGAAATACCGTGCTGCTTATTATGCGGGCGAGTCGTCTTTGTTTTATGGTTATGATCTGTCAGGCCATAGGATGAGCACCTATATGGACCCCAACATGATTGAGAACATGAAAGCGGGTATAGGAGGTCAGGCTGATCCTGGTGCAACAGATTCAAGTTTTGTCACAGGTACTCAGGAAGAAGATTACGCCAGTATTGATGTGGACTATGATCTGGATTATGAAATTCTGAATACTCTGCATTTTGGCGCTAAGTACCGCAATGGTGAAATCCATCGTGATACCCGCAATACCTTTTATTTAGCTAAAGACTTTGACATTCCGGCCGCTGAAGCTGGTGATGGTATTTCTCTGGACGACGATTATTCCCGCCACGGCGGTATTCCTTTGCTGACGTCAGTGATCCGGGCTCAATCTCTGGATAACCTGTCTGATGCGATTAATACCAACCTGTTTCCTGCAGTGGACTGGTATAAATACAACGAAATTTTGCAACAAAACTTTGTGCAATACACTCGTATAGAACCTAACTATGTATACAACGTCAGTGAAGAAATCAGTGCTG
The DNA here is from genome assembly GCA_018815765.1 of Gammaproteobacteria bacterium. Lineage (GTDB taxonomy): Bacteria > Pseudomonadota > Gammaproteobacteria > Enterobacterales > Alteromonadaceae > Pararheinheimera. The sequence goes on from JAHIWM010000020.1 coordinate 8,828, forward strand.
CTTATTTGCAGGCTGATTATAGCTATGCCGATCTGCGTGGTAACGTCGGGGTGCGTTATGTCAGCACCACCACCACTTCAGGTTCTTCAGACAAAATTGTATACCGGCTCGATTGGAAAGATGCCAATGGTGTCGAATTGCCACTAGCGCAACGTGCGCCTGAAGAGTTTTTCTATATAGAAAAAGAAAGTACTCAGAACAAGTTATTACCCAGCATGAACCTGGCATGGGATATCAATGAGAACTGGGTATGGCGTTTTGCTGCGGCTAAAGTGATGGCCAGACCTGGTTATGATGATTTGGGTCAATACCAGACTTTAACTTATACCTCCAGTGAATATGCGGCCGACCGCTCCAGTGCCGACGACTTTGACGAAATCAATGACAGTGAAGGCTGGACAGGCTCAGGTGGTAATCCATCACTGCAACCGCTGGAATCGACCCAGTTTGATTCCTCACTGGAATATTACTACGGCAATGGTTCAGGTTTAGGTATCGCGCTGTTTCAGAAGAATGTGGATAACTTTGTGGTTCCGCTGATCATCGATACCACACAAAATCTGCCAGTGCGCGAATTTGTGTTAAGCAATGCCGGTGACAAAGTGGTGACTGCTGGTGGCGACAATCTGAATGTGCGTGATTTCAGCACAGCAGCCAACGGTACTGACGCAACCTCGTCTGGTGTTGAAGTTTATATTCAGCATTTTTATGAAAATGGGTTTGGTTTTTCCGCCAACTACACCAGAAATAATACCAATCAGGCTAATGTGGAATTGGACGGTCAGAAAATTGGTGAATCACCGCTGATCGGCAGCTCCAAATACCAGATGAACTTCTCTGCTTTTTACGAGGACGATTTATTCAGCGTCCGGGCTTCTTACAACAAACGTGGTCCTACAGTAGGTGAGTACAACTCAGACTGGGAAATGAACGTGTACAGTGCTGCTTATGATCAAGTCGACCTTAATGCCAGTTACAACCTGACTGAAAACCTGGTGGTGTCGGCTTCCGTCATCAACCTGACCGAGTCGGAAGTATACCGCTATCTGGGTGACGACACTGACAATCGTTTTATCCAAAACTCCTACAGCGGCCGTCGTGCCTACCTGGGTGCAACCTACAGATTCTAATGGATTAAACGACGAGACAACCTGGCTGTAAGAGCCTGAAAAGTTGGGTAGAGGATTAATAATGAACAGATTTAATAAAAATAAGTTATATGCCGTAGTTGTACTGGCGCTTGGCTCTTTGTATGGCTGTGGTGGTGGTGCAGGTGAAGTGTCACCTGATGATGTTCCTGTCACTTTAGATTTCACTTATGCAGATATAAAAGGTTCGGCGGTCAAAGGCACTCTGAGTAACGCTGCAGTCAGCGTCACTCAGCTCAATGGCGCACCCGTAACAATGCAAACTGCGGATCGGACTGATTCCAGCGGCGCTATTAGTTTCAGTGTGCAAAGTAAAGAAGGTTTTGGCCTGAACAGTATGTTTAAAATAGTGGTCAGTGCTGACGATCAAAGCAGTATGATTTGTGATGCAGCCTCCTGTGCTGGTGTTCCTCTGGGCAGCAGCCTGAAAGGTGCTGGCTTGAGTGGCAGCAAATTCAGCACTCTGGCTTATGTGGCTGTGCCTTATGCCAATGCATCTGATGCGGTGGCTGATGCCAGTTTCCAGACTACAGCTTTAACCACTATGGCTACAGACCTGGTGGCTGCAGATGTCGCGGCCGGACGTAATGTGTCGGTTCGGGTTTTGTATGAAATGGCGCTGGCTGATAATTCGCAGATCCTGCTCAGAGCTTTAGGCGTCAGTACCAAAGCCAATGTGTTTCAGACGAACCTGATCAGTGCCGAAGCTTATGAAAACTTTGTCACAGGTGAAGATTGTGAAGATGTGCCAGCAGTGGACGCTGACGGCAACCCGGTGCTGGATGATCAAGGTCAGCCTGTGCTGGAAGAGGTCTGTACCGATGTACTGGTCAGTCCGGATATCATCAAGTTATCCCTGATCAATGCCGCTTTTGCCAATATCACTGAAGGCGAAAGTCTGAATGGGCTGATGAGCGAAGTGACGGCTGCTATTGCTATAGCCAATGAAGGCGACGTTACCGTATTAAAACCACTGCGCGAGCGGATGCTGGCTTCAGTCAGCAAAGTACCTTATCTGGCTCAGTTGTCGATGACGGCAGAAGATGTAGTGGATCTGGCTCTGGCTTTTGTCGATGCTGAAAGCAGTACAGTGCCGGTGAAAGAAATCACCACAGCAGCAACCATGGCCTCAGCTATTGTGACCAGCCGTAATGCGATCAGTGATGCTGAAGCTGGTTCCATGGTGTTTGACGGTAATGTGGAAACCAAGTGGCTGGATCACAACGACTGGAAAGGTGCGCCTTCAGTGACTGAACCGTCCTGGCTGCAAGTGCAATTTGCCACGCCACAAGCTGTCAGCAGTCTGTTTATCACCAGTGCCAATGATTCTCCGGCCCGCGATCCTGAAAACTTTAATCTGCAGGCGTCCAATGATGGTGTGACCTGGGTCACGCTTGCTGAATTTATTGGCGAAAGCTTTGACGAGCGGTTTGAGCGCAAAGAATTCAGATTCTCTAACGGTCTGGAATTTAGCTACTACCGTTTAAATATCACCAAAAACAAAGGTGATGACACCCTGATGCAAATTGCGGAAGTCTCTTTTGTTGGGCCAATATACACCAGCGCCGATCACACAGATCCGGTAGGCTCAGCTACAGTGACAGCACGTAATTTTATTGGTGAAGCTGAAGCTCCTGTTATGGCCTTTGATAACAACGTCGAGACTAAATGGCTGGACCATAACGAGTGGAAAGGTGCGCCAACAGCGGAAGATCCATCCTGGGTCAACGTTGTATTACCTGAACCCAAAGCTGTAGGCACTCTGGTTTTGACCAGCGCCAATGATTCCGATTCCCGAGATCCGGAAAACTTTAATCTGCAGGCGAGTAGCGATGGTGGCGTGACCTGGCAGACCCTGGCCAGCTGGGTGGGTGAAAGTTTTGACAGTCGTCTGCAACGTCGTCAGTTCAATGTGGGCAATACCTTAGCTTTTGATACCTACAGATTAAACATTACTAAAAATAAGGGTGACGATACCCTGATGCAAATTGCTGAAATTGGTTTAGTGGGCCCTAAGTTGCCTGATTTAAACCACGGCAGAACCGCTGGTGTGGTTGTGACTGAACGTAATGCGATCAGTGATGCAGAAGCCGGAGCTATGGCTTTTGATGGTAAAACCGATACGAAATGGCTGGATCACAACGACTGGAAAGGTGCTCCTACAGAAGCGGCGCCTTCATGGGTGCAGGCTCAATTGCCAGCTCCTGCTACAGTCAATAAACTAGCTATTATCAGCGCTAATGATGCAGACAGCCGCGACCCTCAGAACTTCAATATTGAAGCTTCTAACGATGGAGTCAGTTGGGTCAAACTGGCTTCATGGGTAGGCGAAGGTTTTGAGCAGCGTTTTGAGCGTAAGGTCTTCTCGTTCAGTAACCAACTGGCGTTCAGTTACTACAGAGTGAATGTTACTAAAAACAAAGGTGACGATACTCTGATGCAAGTTGCTGAAATTGAACTGATAGGTCCGCAGTACCAGTCAGTGGATCATTCTTCCGCTGCTGGTGTAGTGGTCAGCGCCCGCAACCGTATTGGCGATGCTGAAGCGGAAGGCAAAGCTTTTGATGATGATATTGCAACCAAATGGTTGGATCATAACGAATGGAAAGGTGCGCCTACTGAAGCAGACCCATCCTGGATCCAGCTGGATTTACCAGCGGCGAAAATTGTCAGCAGCATAGCTATTACCAGTGCTGGTGACGCCGACAGCCGTGATCCGGAGAACTTTAATATTGAAGGTTCAAATGATGGCGGTGCCACCTGGACCCGTATTGGCAGTTGGGTTGGTGAATCCTGGGACAACAGAGCTGAACGCAAACTGTTTGAAATGGGCAATGGTTTTGCTTTTACCACCTACCGTATCAATATCACCAAAAATAAAGGGGATGATACCCTGATGCAGATTGCTGAAATTGAACTGATAGGTCCGGACTTGTAAGTTTAACAACGCGGCCAGTGTATAGCTGGCCGTTTTTTTATCAAAACAACCTCAAGGTTTTTATAACCCTGAACACAGAAGGAACAGACACAACATGACTGACAAAGTTGTAGCCACTGAACAGACAACAAGCAAAGCCTTGTATCTCGGCATAGACGGTGGAGGCAGCCATTGCCGGGTTATGTTGCAGGATGCTACCGGCCTTTTACTTGGCGAGGGTCGTGGCGGCCCCGCCAATCCTGTTTACGGCACAGAACAAGCTATCCAGTCTATTCTCACTGCAACAGACGAAGCCTTGTTACAGGCGGGTTTTACTCCGGCTGATAAACACCAACTGATTGTCGGAGCAGGCCTTGCTGGTCTTCACTTGCCACAGATGCAGCAGGTGATGCAGCAATGGCAACATCCGTTTAAAGCTTTATACCTGACGACAGACTTACATGTAGCTGCAACAGGAGCCCATCAGGGCTTGGATGGTGCAGTTATTATTCTGGGGACTGGTTTTAGCGCTTTATCTGCTCATCAGGGCCAACTGACCCAAATTGGCGGTTACGGTTTTCCGATTAATGCCACTTGCAGCGGTTCATGGTTTGGCCTTGAAGCCGTTAAAGCTGTGTTGCTTGATGCTGATGGCGTAGGCTTGCCCAGCCGTCTGACTTCTGTACTGCTGAAAGATAAAACGGCCACAGCACTGGCGGAACACTATATGAATGCTTCTGCCACACAATATGCCCAGCTTGCACCACTGGTGTTTGAGCTGGCTGATCTGGGTGACAAAGTGTGTCTGTCTTTTATTCAGCATGGCGCTGCTTTTATCAATCAGGTGATCCGCAAACTTCTCGCCACTCAGGTATCTCGCGTGTCGATGATAGGTGGCATCTCTGAACGTATTAAGCCCTGGCTGGATCCTCAATTATCGGTATGTATCAACCCTGCTTTATCGTCACCGGAGCAGGGTGCCATTTTATTTGCCAGACAGTCGCATCAGGCTGCTCTGCGTGTTGCTAAGGAAAACTAATGCGCTCAAGACGTGATTTTCTAAAATTATCTGCTTTATTAGGTCTGACGACAGGCCTGATGAAAACGACAACTGCTTTTGCTGCAACAAAAAAACAAGCCGAAGCCATAGTGGTGTCCACCTGGGAACATGGTTTGGCTGCCAATGAAGCGGCCTGGCAAATACTGGCCAAAGGTGGACGGGCTTTGGATGCGGTTGAAACCGGAGTTCGGGTGCCTGAAGCCGACCCTAAAGTGCGGACTGTAGGTTATGGCGGTTATCCGGATCGGGACGGTAAAGTCACACTGGATGCCTGCATTATGGACGAGCATATGAACTGCGGTTCTGTGGCCTTTTTGCAGAATATTAAACACCCGATTTCAGTAGCCCGGCTGGTGATGGAAAAAACACCTCATGTGATGCTGGTCGGCGAAGGCGCAAAGCAGTTTGCGTTGCAGCAGGGTTTTAAAGAAGAAAATCTGCTGACCCCAGAATCCGAAGCCGACTGGAAAGCCTGGTTAAAAGATCAAAAAATCCAGCAAATTAATATCGAAAATCACGACACCATCGGTATGCTGGCGCTGGACGCTGCAGGGAATTTAAGTGGTGCTTGTACCACCAGTGGCGCTGCTTACAAAATGCATGGCCGGGTTGGTGATTCACCGCTGATTGGCGCTGGTTTGTATGTGGACAACGACATTGGTGCAGCTACTGCGACAGGTATGGGTGAGCTGATGATCAAAACAGTCGGCAGCCATCTGGTGGTCGAATTGATGCGTCAGGGCGCTAGTCCGGAAGAAGCCTGTAAACAAGCTGTGCTGCGCATTGCCCGTAAACTGGGTGATTATGCCCAGTTTCAGGTTGGTTTTCTGGCCTTAAATAAACAGGGCCATTATGGCGCTTATGGCATTCAGCCTGGTTTTAATTACGCGGTACAAAACAAAGCGGGCAGCAAACTGATTGATGGCAAAAGCCTGCTTGGAGCCAAAGCCTGATGGTGCGGTTCTGGTTTGTTTTGTTGTGCCTGTCAGGCGCAGGTTTTGCGGCGCAGGCAGAACTACTGCCTGATCAGCCGCCTTTTGCTTTAACTCTTCAGCAGGCCAGAGACTGGTCACCACAGGCACCAACAGCCAGTGTGGAGAATGTATCGCAGGTGCCGCTGGCCCGTCGTATTAGCGCGCCACTGGCTGGCCAGCAGCAACTGGATACTCAGGCCAAAGTCTTGTATGCACCTGATGGCATGAACAATTTTGCCAACTACCTGAAGATGCAGCCGCAGTTTAATTTGTACAACTTTACTCACTGGTCACAGATTGATGTACTGAACTGGTTTGCCGGCACTGCAGATTTAACAGTGCAAATTCCAGCCAGACCCTGGGTTGATACCGCCCATAAAAACGGCGTTAAAGTCATAGGCTCCGTGTTTTTGGGGATAGCCCAGTGGGGTGGTAATCCGGATACAGTGGAAGCTTTACTGGAGCAAGATAATCAGGGCCGTTTTATTCTGGCGGATAAGCTGATCCAGATGGCAGACTACTATGGTTTTGATGGCTGGTTGATTAATCAGGAAACGGATTTAACGGCAGTCAAAGATGCGCAGAATCAGCTGGTCAAAGGCAAAAAAGACCCAGAGCGTGGCCGCGAATTAGCAAAGCGTTTATTGGCTTTTATGCAGTATCTGACCGCCAACGCACCTCAGGGTATGGAAATTCACTGGTACGATTCGATGCTCGCTTCCGGTGAAGTGCGCTGGCAAAACCAGCTGAATGCGAAAAACCAGCAGTTCCTGCAGGCGCAAGTACCTTCATCTGACGCTATGTTCCTTAATTACTGGTGGGACCAGGCTATGGTGCGGTCTTCCCGGCAAAAAGCGCTGGAACTGGGTCGCAGCCCTTATGATGTTTACACCGGCGTTGACCTCTGGCCAAGCCGGGATGCACAGCGTGCTTTTAGCTCTTACCAATGGCTGGACTGGTTATTTGATGGCCATAAAGCGCTGAGTTCTATCGCGTTATTTGCACCTAATGTGAATTTTAACTTTGAAGGTGAAACCCATACTCCAGCCTTCAGCCGCTTTCGTACTGACCCCACTGACGTGTCGTCTTTTTATGCCACAGAAAGCCGGATTTTTGCCGGTGACAATCTGAACCTTGCACTGGTGGACAAATCCGGTTGGAAAGGATTGGGGGCTTATTTGCCAGCTAAATCCAGCCTGCTGAGTTTGCCTTTTAGCAGCAGTTTTAATACGGGTCAGGGCAAAGTCATGATGCAGCAAGGCAAAAAAACCGGTGGTGCCTGGACTGATATCAGTCGGCAGGATTTGTTACCCACCTGGCAATTTGCTGTGCAGGGCCGCAACACATTGCAACTCAGCTACGACTTTGATCAGCCTTATCAGGGCGGCAGTTCATTAGCTGTGCGCGGAACAGCCACAAAATCCAGTCTGATGCCTTTGTATCACAGCTCTGTGGTGCTAAGTGCAAACAGCAAAATCCAGTTGATCAGTCGGGGGCAAAGCCAGGGATTAAAGCTGTATTTGCAAACGGCAGAGGGAGAGCGTTTTCAGCTGCCATTGCAGCCTTCCACTGACTGGCTGTCCCAAAGCGAATCTTTAGCCGCTCTGGCAGGTCGCAATATAGTGCAGATAGGTTTACTGACAGAAGGAGCCGCTGAAGCTCTGGATGCCCGTCTGGGTTTACTGGAGATTTCGCTATGACGCAGCTGGAAATCTGTATTAACGCCGATGACCCACAGCTGGATGCCAATGTCGCCGCAGCATTGCAAGGTGGTGCCAGCCGTATTGAGCTTTGTGCTGATATGCAGCAACAAGGCATGACACCAAGTCTGATTGCTATGCAAAAAGCCCGTCGCGCTTTTGCAGCTACACCAGGATTACTGGTGATGGTGCGCTTTCGCAGTGACGATCAACTCCAGACAAAAGCTGAGCTGGCCATTATGCAACAGGCTATTGCTCAGGCGGCGGATGCCGGAGCCAATGGTGTTGTGATGGGGCTATTAAATGATCAACGCCAGTTGGATTTACCAGCCCTGGAGTTACTGGTCAATCAGGCGAAACGGCTTGGACTTCAGGTCACTTTTCACCGTGCTTTTGATGCTATTCATGACCAGAGTCAGGCACTGAATCAACTGATTGATTTGGGCGTCGACAGAGTGCTGAGTGCGGGCACTTTATGGGGCAGTGATTTAGGGGTGATGCACGGCCTTGATCGTTTACAGCAACTGAAAATTCAGGCCGCCGGCCGGATTGAGCTGGTGGTGGGTGGTGGCGTGAGTCTGGACAACCTGAGCAGGATAGTCGACAGCTTAACACCCGCAGGAAAACTCTGGTCTGTGCACAGTTATTCGGCTGTGTTCAGTCAGGGCAGAGTCGACCCTGAAAAAGTGGCCGCTATGGTCCGGCTTTGTCAATAAACACGCCGTATGACCGCTCATATCGCTAAGACAGTAACAGTTTTAACCTTGCAATGGACATTATGACAACTCATCACTCTCTTTCTCTTGATGCTATTTTTAGTCTGAATGGCGACTGGACTTTTTCTCAGGCGGGTCAGAACAGCTGGCATGCGGCAACTGTGCCTGGCTGTAATTTTACCGATCTGCTGGCTAATGGTCTGATAGAGGACCCCTTTTACCGGGATAACGAAAGTCGTCTGCAATGGATAGAACAACAAGACTGGCATTACCGTAAATCCTTTTGGTTGGATGAGAGCTGGCTAAACACAAGCGAACAAGCAGATCAGTGTATTGAGCTGGTGGCTGAAGGCCTGGATACCTTCTGCGATCTGTATCTGAATGGCCAGAAAATCGGCAGCAGCCAGAACATGTTTGTTGGGCAACGAATCTCTTGCCACTCCCTGCTCAAAGCCGGTGAAAATCTGCTGGAGTTGCAGTTCCGTTCACCTATTCAGCAAAGCTTACCGGCCCACAAAGCCGCTGGTTTTACCTATCCGGCTGAAAATGACAAATCAGAAGAAAAGCTCAGCGTGTATTGCCGCAAAGCACCTTGTCATTTTGGCTGGGACTGGGGCCCACGTTTTGTCACCAGCGGTATCTGGCGGTCGATTTATTTACAGCGACTGGATTCTGTCCGCATTGCGGATCTGCATTATGTGCAGCATAGCCTCAATGCAGCTGAAGCCAGTTTTAGTTTTGATATGCAACTGCAGGTACTGGCGGCCCAAAAAGTCACATTACTGGTGGAATGCCAACAAGCACCAGAGCTTAACCAAACCCTGGAGTTGCAATTAGACGGTTCTGAACAGTTGCAGCGGCTGGATTTCTCTCTGACTCAGCCGCAACTCTGGTGGCCTAATGGTTTGGGCGACGCCTTTTTGTATGACTTTAGTTTTACGCTGCTGATTGATGGTCGCAAGGCCGATAGCCGCTCTGAACGTATAGGCCTGCGCACTATAGAAGTAGTAAACCAGCCGGATGAAATGGGGCTGTCGTTTTTCCTGAAAGTGAATGATGTACCTGTGTTTATGAAAGGTGCTAACTATATTCCGGGCGACAGTTTTATCCATCAGATGACGCCAAAGCGCCATGCCGCTGACTTTGCTGCTGTGGTCGCCGCCAATATGAATATGTTGCGGGTCTGGGGTGGTGGTGTTTATCAGGATGATGAATTTTACCGGCTGGCTGATCAGCATGGCATCCTGATTTGGCAGGACTTTATGTTTGCCTGTACTTTGTACCCGGCCGATCCGGCTTTTCTGGACAATGTGCGTGCTGAAGCTCACTACAATATCAAACGTTTACGTAACCATCCTTGTCTGGCACTTTGGTGTGGTAACAATGAAGTGGATATGGCAATCAAACACTGGCAGTGGCCGGAAAAATTTGGTTATAGCGATGAGTTGTACCAGCGCCTGAAGCAGGACTATATCCGCTTGTTTGACCAATGCTTGCCACAAGCTGTACAAGAACTGGATACAGAGCGTTTTTACCTGCGTTCTTCGCCTATAGGTTTCTGGGAAGAAGATGCTGATCATATGGGCAATCACCACTTCTGGGGCGTCTGGCATGGTGAACAGCCTTTTAGTGAATACAAAAAGCGTATTCCGCGTTTTATGACGGAGTTTGGTTTTCAGTCTTTCCCTATCGATGCTTCTATGGCACGTTTTACCTTGCCAGAAGACTTGCAGTTAAACTCAGACGTACTAAAAGTGCATCAGAAGCACCCCAGAGGCAACGCGCTGATCCGCAGTTACATGCAGCAGGAATATCAGGATCCCAGAGATTTTTCGGCCTTGTTGTATTTAAGCCAGGTGCAGCAGGCTGAAGGGCTAAAGCAGGCTTTTGAAGCACATCGTGCAGCTATGCCGTTTTGTATGGGCACTTTGTACTGGCAACTGAACGACACTTGGCCAGCAGCGTCCTGGTCTGGTATCGATTATTATGGCCGCTGGAAAGCCTTGCATTATCAGGCCAAACGCAGCTTCAGGCCCGATTTGCTGGTCGTCGATGAGCAAGCTGGCCAAATCACAGTGCGATTGATCAGTGATCGTCAACAGAGTCTGGACGCTGAATTGCAGCTGGAGCTCTGGACTTTTAACGGTCATTTAGTCTGGCAGCAACAGCAAGGAGTGCAGACTCCGATAAATGCTGCTGTGTTGCTACTTGAGCTGGATAAAGCCATGCTGCTGGCAGACAAAAACGTTGAAGAGCTAGTGTTACAGGTCAGATTAACCGACAAAGAGCAGGGTTTACTGGCAGATAACCTGTATTATTTTGTACCAGCTAAACAGCAAAAGCTGGCTGCACCCAAGCTGGACATCAGGATGCAGGTTGTGGATGGATTGTTGTCATTACAGCTTTGCAGTAGTGCTCTGATCCGCCAGTGTTGCATTGAAGTGGACGGAGCCAACGGCAATTTTTCGGATAACTTCTTTGATTTGCTGGCAGGGCAGCCAAAAAAAATCGAACTGGTTATGCCGGGTTTAAGCCAGTCTGACGTCAGAGCCGTCGCCCAGACCCTGCGTTGTCGTAGCCTGTACGACAGTTATACGGAGTAAGAAGGATGAGTTTAAGCTGGATTGACCTGCTTATTATTGCCTTGTATATGCTTGGGACCTTAGGTCTGGGTATGTATATTGCGAAAATGGCCAGCACGGATATGAATGCCTATTTTTTAGCAGGCAAAAAAATCCCGTGGTGGGCGCTGGGTGTATCCAATGCTTCAGGCATGTTTGATATAGCAGGTACCATGTGGCTGGTCGCCATGTGTTTTGTTTATGGTTTAAAAAGTGTCTGGTTGCCATGGGTCTGGCCGATTTTTAATCAGGTTTTTCTGATGATTTATCTGTCGCTCTGGTTACGCCGCTCTAATGTGATGACAGGAGCTCAGTGGCTGGAAACCCGCTTTGGCACAGGCAGGGGCGTTGAGCTTTGTCAGTTAGTGGTCGTGGCTTTTGCTATTGTCAGCGCTATTGGTTTTATTGCTTATGGTTTTAAAGGCATAGGCAAGTTTGCCGCTATCTTTTTCCCCTGGCAGTTGTCGCCCGATACCTATGCTTTGATTATTTTTGCAGTCACCACTTTGTATGTGATCAAAGGCGGTATGTATTCAGTGGTATTCACTGAAGTGATGCAGTTTGTCATTATGACCATAGCGGCTTTAGCTGTTGGCATTATTGCTATGACGCTGGTCAGTCCCGAACAAATTAAAGCTGCTACCCCACAAGGCTGGGACAGTATCTGGTTTGGCTGGCAACTGGATCTGAACTGGACCGGCTTGATTGATAGCGTACAACACAAAGTCCAGCAAGATAATCTGGAGCTATTTGGCCTGATGATTATGATGATGCTGTTTAAAGGTGTGCTGTTTAGTCTGGCAGGCCCTGTGCCCAATTACGATATGCAGCGAATTCTGGCCGCCCGCACTCCAAAAGACGCGGCTAAAATGAGTGGTTTTGTCTCGCTGGTGATGTTTTTCCCACGTTACATGATGGTGGCAGGCCTGACGGTGCTGGCACTGGTGTTTATGGGGCCGGAAATTCAGGCTCAGGGGGCGGCTTTTGATTTTGAACAGATTTTGCCTTACGCCATTCAGAATTTTGTGCCTGTGGGTCTGGCCGGATTATTGATTGCCGGTTTGCTGGCTGCTTTTATGTCGACGCTGGCGGCTTCGCTGAATGCGGCACCTGTCTACATAGTCAACGATATCTACAAACGCTATTTCCGGCCTGATGAGCCAACTCAGACTTATGTTCGGTTAAGTTACTGGGTGTCTTTACTGCTGGTGGTGGTCGGGGTTGGCCTTGGCTTTATGTTGTCCAGTATCAACGACATTATGCAGTGGATTTTTGGCGCACTGTTTGGCGGTTATGCCGCTGCTAACTTATTGAAATGGCATTGGTGGCGTTTTAATGCCTATGGTTATTTCTGGGGCATGATGGCGGGTTTAGTGGCTGCATTATTTTTGCCTTTGCTGTTGCCAGATACTCATCCTTTATACGCCTTCCCTTTATTGCTGCTACTGAGTTTAGTAGGTTCCATTGCCGGAACTCTGTTGACACCCGCTGAATCGGATGAAGTCTTGTGTAGTTTCTACCGGCAGGTGCGGCCCTGGGGTTTCTGGCGACCTGTGCATGATAAAGTGCTGGCTCAGGATCCATCTTTTGCTGCGGATACCCATCCATGGCGTGATGCGTTTAATATTCTGGTGGGTATGACCTGGCAGATTGCGTTAGTGGCCATGCCGATTTATCTGGTGATCCAGCAATGGTACCAACTGGCGTTGGCCACTATGCTGGCTGTGTTGACATCCTGGATCCTGAAGAAAAACTGGCTGGATAAACTCAAAGACTAAAATGGGGTCAGATCACATTGTTAACAGTTAACAATGTGATCTGACCCCATTTTAAGGTTAACCCAAAGGCATATCCGGATAGCTGGTTTTGCTTTCCATCCCCATCAGGTTTTGCATCAGCTGACGCTGCTGTGCCAGCAGTTCGCCGTTTTTCTGGTTCAGCTGTTGGCAGAGCTCAGTATGACGTTGCACTTTGTCGAGCAATTGCTGGCTGGCCTCGCGGATTTTTTCCGGCAGTATCGACAGCAAACGTTCAAAGCCTTGGGTGGTAGGCTGCAATTGTAAAGTGGCCATAGCGCTCTGACGCTCTGTTGCATTCTGTTGCAGCAACTCAAGCAATACAGCTGCTTGTTGGTTCAGCTGTTCCAGTTCAGCGCTTTGACGTAAATTCATCAGCACATATTGTTTTTGCAATAACGGGCTGAGTTGCAGCAGCAGCTCAGCATCCTGTTGCAATGTACTAATGATCTGTTTCAGCGCTGTCTGATTCATTTTTTATGATAATCCAGTATGGCCTGAACTAAGACATCATCATCCAGCTGCAATGAACCTTCTGACAAGGCCAGTTTGATTTGGGCCACTTTATCCAAATCCACTTCACTTTGTTGCTGCAACTGCTCAAAGGCCTGTTGCACAGCTTGTGTCGTGCTGCTGATAGCCGCTTGTGCTTCAGGAGCTGCTGCTGTTGTTGTGACACTGGTTTTGTTTTGGCTGGTTTGGCCATGCTGATCAGTTTTAATCAGCGGCTGCACCTGACTGTAATGGTCAATTTTTACCATAATAGATACCTGATTAGCCGGATAATGATCCGAAATTTTGCTGCTACCTTTGTTAAGCGACAGCTTAGTAAAGAAACTTTAATGAGATTTAAAAATACTTTGCACTGTCGCTTCAGCTACTACATCAGCTTCCAGCACAGTGCCAGAGCTTAAATTCTGCACTTTAATACGCTGGCCCAACTGGCCATCCTCTAAAGCGACTCCTTTAGTGCTGGCTTCAAAACCTTGCGTCTGCACCCGGATCAGTACATGACTGCCTTTTTCTACCAAGAGTTTATGCTCCAGCAAATGGCGACTGATCACTTGCCCTGCCTGAATTCTGCGCTTTGTTTGCATACCTACTAAAGCTGCAGGATTCAGTTCGATACTGAGTTTGGATTGGGCCAGTTCCGTCAGGCGGGTGCCCAGCATAGCTTCAGTCAGCAACTCGTTTTTTTGAATGGCCTGGTTTGCCACAACCACAGGTAGCCAGACTCTGACTCTGGCTGTGGCACGGCTTTGCCAACTGATTTTATCTTTACAGTTCAAACTATAACTGACACGACCCCAGGGCGCCTGCTGATTGTTGCTGCGACTGATTTCCAGCTTGCTGCAACGGCCATATTTACTTAATCCGCCAGGCAAAGTTAAATCCAGTTCCTGTTTAATCTGACCTTGTGCACCAAGCTGACGGGCGAACTTTAGTACTTCAGCACTGATATGAGAGTGGATCTGTTGTTCCAACTGAGCATTGGCAACAGCTGGGACAGGACTACAGAGCAGGAGGAAAAATAACCACTTCCGTAGCGGAAGCAAGACTTCCGCCTTGTGGCTTACTTTTGCGACGACATTAGTGTAAGTCATTAAATATTATAGCCTTTTAATGATGGCATAAAGCTTGTACCTCCATCCTCACTATTGCTGCATTCAAAGAGCACATCAGATGGAATTTTTTAACAAAGCTTTGGGCGTACATCCGTTTTCACTGCAACTTCGCCTCGACAGAGCCGAGATTATCTCAGGCAATCTGGCCAATGTCGACACACCGGGTTTTAAGGCTCGTGATCTGGATTACCAGAGCATTTTGCAAAACATTGAATCGGACTTAACCAGCCCTTATGGCGCCAGCATGAATGCAGCTGATGTGCGCGAAGAACTGAAATACCGTTTGCCTTTCCAGCCTTCTGCTGACGGCAACACGGCGGAACTGAGTGTAGAACAGGCCAATTTTGCTGCCAACAGTATGGATTTCCAAACCAGCCTGACCTTTTTGAATATGAAAATTAGCGGCTTACATAAAGCCATTAAGGGAGAATAAGCATGTCTTTTTCCGCTATTTATGACATAGGCGGCAGTGCAATGCGTGCCCAGGTGATGCGCCTGGATACAGTGGCTTCCAATTTAGCTAATGCTGACACTGCAGCCTCCAGTGACGCAGAAGCCTACCGCGCTACCAAGCCGGTTTTCTCTGCTTTATACACTCAGGACTTTGACAACAGATCCATGTCAGCTCAGGTGCAAACGCTGGGCGTAGTGAAATCAGACCGTACAGTCGAACAACGTTATGAACCCAATAACCCAATAGCAAATGCCGATGGGGTGGTGTTTTATTCCAACGTCAATCCTGTAGCCGAAATGGCCGACATGATGTCTGCTTCCCGTGCTTTCCAGACCTCTGTGGAAGTGATGAACCGAGTCTCCAGCATGCAGCAAAGTTTGCTGAAGCTGGGCCAATAAGGATTTGACCATGTCTGCAGTGGATAACAATTCACCGGTACGTAACAACACATCAAGTGATCAGATTGCCAGCAATGGCAAAACAGACGCCGCTGGTTTATCCAGCATGTTTCTGGAATTGCTGGTAGCACAAATCAGTAATCAGAACCCGCTTAATCCTATGGATGGCACTGAATATGTCAGCCAGCTGGCTGAATTCAGCAGCGTGGAAAGTTTAGAAAACCTCAATATCCAGTCCGGCCAGCAAATCAAATACATGCAAAGTATGCAGGCGATGGAAGCCACCAGTCTGGTTGGCCAGAAGGTGGATGTAAAAGCCGACACTCTGTCACTGGAACAGGCAGACAAAGTCGAAGGTGCCATTAACCTCGGTGCCAAAGTCGACAGCGTTGTAGTGCGCTTATACGACAGTAAAGGCACTCTGGCGGATGAGATTACGCTGGATAACCCAGCCATTGGCACAGTGCGTTTTGCTTTCCCGCAGCAGGACGCCGGCGCTTACAGCATACAGGCTGAAGTGCAGCTCAATAACAGCAAACAACAAGTCCCTACTTATCTGACCAATGAAGTGGAACGGGTGTCTGTAGGCACAGGCCCGGACGACATCATTCTGCAAGTAAACGGCTTAGGTAATCATTACCTTTTTGATATCAACCAGTTGTCTAAAACAACTCAGAGTTAAGGAACCGCATAATGTCGATGTTTAGTATTGGCCTGAGTGGCTTAAGTTCGACCCAAAAAGCACTGGAAGTGACATCAAATAATATTGCTAACGCCGGTACAGCGGGCTACAAAACCACCAGCACAGAGTTTTCTGCTTTGTACAGTGGCGGTCAGCGTAGTGGTGTGAATGTATCTGCCACCAGCGAAAACTTTGAAAAAGCCGGCAATCTGGTTGGTACAGGTCAAAGCCTGGATTTAGCCATCACAGGTAAAGGTTTTTTTGTTATCTCTGAAAACGGTCGTCTGGCTTATACCCAGGCTGGTCAGTTTAAAATGGATGGCAGCGATCGCAGTATTGTTACCAACAATGGTGATAAGTTGCAGGGGTATGGCATTGATGATCAGGGCAATTTAGTACCAGGGATTTTAACTGACCTGAAAATTGAAGCGGGTAATATTCCAGCGAAAGCATCAACCAATATTAACTTTTCACTGAACTTAAATTCAGGCAGTGACCTTATTCCTTACCCGGCTGCTGCGGATTTTAATCCTAAAGATGGTACTGCTTTTAACTACTCGCAATCGAGCGAAGTATTTGACTCCCTTGGCAACAGCCATACGGTCACTCAATATTTCAACCATACAGGCGCCAATACCTGGCAGGTGTTGTTTTATGTCGATGGCAAACCTCTGACACCAGCTCAACTAGTCAATCCGGCCGGCTCTAATGTGACGGCAGTGGATGCGTTGGATGATACAGGGGCTTCTGTCGCTACTGAAGCGCTGACGGTCCGGTTTGGTGCAGATGGCCAGATGTATCCGTTGAATGTGGTTCCGCCTGCCGCTGTTCCTGCTGGCGACAACAATCAAACAGACCCGTTAAATTTGCGGGAACTGTCTATCAATCTGCCATTAACTAATGGTGCCGCTGCACTGGATATCAAATTAGACCTGGTTAAAACCACCCAGTTTGGTTCTGCTTTTGGTTTATATGAAAACAAAGCAGACGGTTATACCTCAGGTGAATTCAGTGGTGTCGCTGTGGCCGAGGATGGTGGCGTTTATGCCACGTTCTCTAACGGTGAAGTGAAATTGCAGGGCCAGATCGCTTTAGCCAACTTTGCTAATCCACAAGGTTTAGAAACCGCCAATAACACCACCTGGTATGCCAGTCAGAAATCTGGTGAAGCTTTAATAGGTGTGCCTTCAGAAGGCAGTTTTGGTGCCATTCTGGCCGGCTCTTATATGGGCTCAAACGTCGATATCAGTAAGCAACTGGTTGATCTGATGTCGTTCCAGCAAAGTTATCAGGCCAATGCCAAAACCATCAGTACTGCAGATGAAATGATGCAAGTGCTGTTTAACGCTGTGTAAGGAAAGGATTAGGTTATGGAACGTTTGATCCACACCGCAGTATCAGGGGCTGAGCTCGCTCAAACCGCGCTACGTATCACGGCGAACAACCTGGCGAACGTCAATACCGTTGGTTTTAAAGCCGATATGGAACAAGCCAAATCCCTGCAAATCACGGGTGAAGGCTACCGCACCCGGTTTCAGGCGCAGTTGTTGCCTGTAGCGACCGATCTGGAAGCCGGTGCCATTATGGAAACCGGCCGTGATCTGGATGTGGCTGTCAGCGAAAAAGGCTTTATTGCGGTACAGGATGCTAATGGTAATGAAGCTTATACCCGCTCCGGTGAATTACAGGTCAGTGGCACTGGTGCCCTGACAGTCAATGGTTTTGCTGTGATGGGTGGCGCTGCTGCCATTCAGTTGCCTGAATTTGGCGATATAGATATCAGCCCGGACGGCACATTAAATCTATTGCCTGTTGGCGGTGGAGTGATTGAACAGCAGGAACGCATCAAGTTGGTGGATTCTGACAATCTGGTGATGGTGAAAGGCGCCGATGGTTTATTCCGTGCTATCGACGGTGAACCTTTGGAGCAGGCCGAAAATATCAGTTTACGCTCTGGCGTGCTGGAAGGGTCTAACGTCAATGCCGTCGAAGAGATGGTGAGTACCATGAATATCAGCCGTCAGTTTGAGCTCAATCTGAAAATGATGAAAACAGCAGACGAACTGGCCGTATCCGGCAACAAACTGATTAGCGGTTAACAGGACAATTATCATGAATTCAGCTTTATGGGTCAGTAAAACAGGTTTAGCGGCGCAGGATATGCGCATGACCACCATTTCCAACAACCTGGCGAACGTCAATACAGTCGGCTTTAAAAAAGACCGGGTGGTATTTGAAGATTTGTTTTATCAGGTGCAACGTCAACCAGGTACACAAGCCGATGAATTAAATCAGGTGCCTTCAGGTATTCAGGTTGGTACTGGTGTGCGCGTGAACGGCACTCAGAAAATTTTTACCGATGGCAGTGCTGAAACCACGGGCAACCAAATGGATGTCGCCATTGATGGTCAGGGTTTTTTTCAGATTGAAAACACAGATGGCGAATTGCTGTATTCCCGCAACGGCCAGTTTCATTTGAACTCAGATGGCTTAATTACCAATGGCAATGGCTTGCCATTAGCACAAAATATCGTGATCCCACCTGATGCGACCAAGGTAACTATTGGTACGGACGGCACTATTACCGCAAAAGTTGCTGGTCAGGATGAGTTAGTCGATCTGGGACAGATTTTAACAGTTAACTTTGTCAATCCGGCTGGTCTGGAAGTGTTGGGTGGCAATTTATACCGTGCTACCGCGGCTTCAGGTGAAGCAGTTGAAGGTATACCTGGCGAAGAAGCTCTGGGCAAGTTACAGCAGTATACGCTGGAAGGTTCCAACGTCAGCGTCGTGGACGAAATGGTCAATATGATTGCAGTGCAACGCGCTTATGAAATGAATGCCAAAGTGGTGACTGCTGCTGACGATATGCTGAACTTTATCAGCCAAAGCATGTAAGGAGTTGACTATGCTACGTTTTCTTCTGGTATTTGTGTTATTCAGCCTGGCGGCCTGCAGCTCAAAACCTGACAGTCCTCTGGCTGATGATGCCGATTGGGAACGTGGTGCTGCTAATCCTATGGTCAGTCAGCAGGCTGAACCTGCCAGCGCAGGCAGCTTGTATGCGGACTCTTACATGTTCGCTTTATTTGAAGATAAAAGAGCCTACAGAGTAGGCGATATTCTGACGGTGGAGCTGAACGAGCGGACTCAATCCAGTAAAAGTGCCGACAGTGCTGTTGATCGCAGTACTAATCTTAATATGGGCGTGCCTTTACTTGGCAATGCCACTGTATCGGATTTAGCTATGCAGCTGCGTAATGGTCAAAATTACGAAGGTGAAAGCAGTGCCAGCCAGCAGAATTTTTTACGTGGCGCTATCACTGTACGGGTCACTGAAGTATTGCCAAACGGCTCCTTAACCATTCGTGGCGAGAAGTGGATCAAACTGAATCAGGGTGATGAATACATTCGTCTGCAGGGCATAGTCAGGCCAGATGATATTGACGTCACCAATCGTATTTCTTCACAGCGTATTGCTGATGCGCGTATTACCTATGCCGGTAAAGGCAGCATGGCGGATGCGGCTGAACCTGGCTGGATCACCAAGCTGTTTTCTTCTTACCTGAATTTATTTTAACGGGTGACTTTATGCGTTTGTTTTGTTTGATCCTCCCTGTGCTTTTGCTGGTGTTAAGCCAGCACACTCAGGCTGCCTCACGGCCCTTACTGGATATTGTTGATATTCAGGGGGTAAGGGATAACCAACTGGTCGGTTACGGTTTAGTGGTAGGTTTACCCGGCTCTGGTGACAAAGCCCAGATCAAATTTGCTGCCCAGTCGCTGAACAATATGCTGAAACAATTTGGTGTCCAGCTGGATGAGGCCTCCTTACCTAAATCCAAAAACGTGGCTGCTGTTGCAGTGCAGGCCACTTTGCCACCTATGGCAAGTCCAGGCCAGGCGATAGATGTGACTATTATGTCTTTAGGGGATGCAAAAAGTTTGCATGGCGGCAGTTTGATGCTGACGCCTTTGCGGGGTGTGGATGGCAAAGTTTATGCGCTGGCACAAGGTAACTTAGTGGTGGGTGGCATTAAAGCTGAAGGCCTAAACGGCTCTTCAGTCACTGTTAACGTGCCAACCGCCGGTATTATTCCTGGCGGCGCTATTATTGAGCGCAGCATTGAAAATCTGCAACAGGACGGCGATTTAGTACTGAACCTGAAAAAACCAAATTACAAAACAGCCCGCAACGTGGTGACAGCTGTCAACGATATGTTTGGTCCTAAAGTAGCCCGGGCTGAAAACTGGTCAAAGCTGGTGATCAGTGCGCCGAGAGACGCCGACAACCGCACTACTTTTATGGCGATGCTGCAGGATCTGCGTGTGGAAGAAGGTGCGCAGCGGCCACGTGTGGTGTTTAACAGCAGAACAGGCACTGTGGTGATCAGCGACGAAGTACGGGTGAAACGTGCTGCCGTCAGCCACGGTAGCTTAACCATCACCATCAGTGAGCAGGAAGGCGCCAGCCAGCCGCTGCCATTTAGTCAGGGTGAAACCATGCCTCTGCAAAACAGCAGCGTCGATGTGACTCAGCAAAATGCCAATATGATGGTGTGGCCTGAGGGCACTTCGCTCGACACTATAGTTCAGGCGGTCAACAGTCTGGGGGCCACTCCCACAGAGCTGATGTCTATTTTACTGGCGCTGGATAAAGCCGGTGCTTTGGATGCAGATGTGGTGGTGATTTAAGCATGAAACTAGATGCAATGAGTCAGAATCTGGCGTTTGACCCCCAGTTTAGCCAGCAGATCAGTAAAAACCAGTCGGAGAGCGAGTCTTTGCAGCAGGTAGCAGAACAGTTTGAGACCTTATTTTTGCAAATGGTGCTGAAAAACATGCGTTCTGCCAGCGATGCGCTGTCGGGTGATGAAGGTATGTTCAGCAGCGATCAGCAAGTGATGTTTCGTGATATGTACGACAGTCAGATGGCGCAGTCTATGGCCAGCAACAGCAAAACCGGCCTGGCTGAGCAAATAGTGCAGCAATTTTCTGCTGCAACAGAAAATTCTGAAAATAAATTAAAGCCAGAAGCCAATTCTGTCGCTGAGTCTATGTATCAGGATTATGGTGCCTCGGCTTTAACTCAGCCGCTTCAGGTACCTGTTCGTCAGAGTGAGCCCACTGAATGAGTATGTTATCGAACGGAGTCTCCGGACTCAACGCAGCAAATGCCGGACTGACAGTAGTCAGTCATAACGTGTCCAACGCGGCCATTAAAGGCTACAGTCGCCAGACTGTGGTGTTGCAGACCAATGATGGCCCGCTTAATGGCGTCAAAGTCACTAAATTTGAACGTGTGGTCGATAACTTCCTCAATGCGGATATCTGGCGTACTCAATCCGACTTAAATTATTACGAAAGTTATCAGGATTATCTGGGTTATCTGGAAGAAGTATTAGGGACTGATTCATTAAACCTGAATGATGCTGTGGCTGAACTGAATGCTGCTTTTAATGCCGCTTTATCTTCACCTGAATCACCGGCTTATCGCCAGCAGGTGATTTCTTCGGCCAATGCCATGGTGCAGGATTTACAGCAGTTGGATGGTGCCCTAACAGGCCAGGTACGCAAACTTGAATTTGAGATGGAAGCTGTCACAGAAAACGTCAATTCTGTGTTGCAGGAACTGGCAGATTTAAATCAGAAAATCAGTAAAGAAGTGGCGTTGGGCCACGATGCCTCGACATTATTTGATGCACGAGAGCAAGCGGTGAATCGTTTATCTGCTTTTATGCAGGTGGATGTGATGCAGGAAGACAACGGCGCTATTACGATTTCCGCTTTAAACGGCGCGCCGTTGGTGATGTCTGGTAAAGCGGCAGTGTTGTCTGTCGCCGGTACTGATGTCACTTCAACTTTTAATACTCAACAGTTTTCTATTTCAGGGTCGGCCGGGGGTAGTTTAGGTGGCTTGTTGCGGGTTAAATCTGAAGTACTGGACCCGGCCCGCGCTGAATTAAATAGTTTAGTCACTAACATTGCCACCGAGGTGAATGACGCTTTAGCTGAAGGTTTTGATTTAAACGGTGCTGTGGGTGAGCCTTTGTTTACCTACAATGCGGCAGACCCTTTAGGTACTATTCTGGTAAATCCGGCTATGACTCAGGACAAACTGGCTTTTCGTGGCCGGGTTGATGACGGCATGGGCGGCTGGATCCCGGCAGGTGGTAAAGGTGATAACAGTAACCTGGTGAATGTCATCGATTCGATGCAAGGTGTGGCTACTGGCTACGACAGCCTGATTGGTAAACTGGCGATTCAGAGCAAACAAGTGCAGGCCAGCGTAAAAACTTCGCAAGTGCTGAATGATAAAGCAGTGGCTTCCCGTGAAAGTATCAGTGGTGTAAATCGTGATGAAGAAGCAGCTAACTTGTTGTATTACAAGCAGCTGTATGACGCAAATGCCAAGGTGATCAGTACGGCCGGGCAAATGTTCGACACCCTGATGATGATGTTCTGAGGAGAATAAGATGCGGGTAAGCAGCAGCCAGTACCATGAAACGGCGATACGGAACATTCAAAACAGTAGTCAGAAATACAGTCAGTTGTCGGTGCAAATGGCGACCAATACCCGTATCACTAAACCTTCGGACGATCCGCTGGGTAGTGTGCTGGTGTTGCGGCTGGATTCTGAGCTGACGTCGCTGGAGCAATACGGTAAAAATATGGAACTGGTGACTTATAGCTTAAGCCAACAGGAAACTCAGTTAAGCAGCATTAACAATATTCTGTTATCTGTGCAGTCGTTAGTGACAGCAGCAGCGGACGGTTCATACGGCGAAGATGAGCTGAATGCTATGGCCAATGAACTGGCGGTATTAATGCCGGGTATAGCCGATTTGCTGAATGCCAAAGATGGCACAGGTAATTACCTGTTTGCTGGTAGTGAAATTGATCAACAACCTTTTGTTAAAGATGGTACTGGCCAATATATTTATCAGGGTGATGCTTTGGTACGTAAAGTTGCTGTGTCGTCCAATACTTTAGTTGACTCCAATATAGTGGGCAGCGATTTAGTGCCTGGCGCTACTTTCCTCAATGATTTACAGGATTATGTGACTTTATTGCAGGCCCCTCCGGCTGGCGGTGTAGGGAACGAGTCACGGGCTATGCTGGATAAACTCAATACAGTGCTTGGCAACACCACATCCGCCATTACTAAAATCGGTGGTGTGGTCAGTTCACTGGAAACTTTAGAATTTACCAATACCGACATAGCTCTGTTCACTGAAAACCTGCGGGATGATTTAACTGCTGTGCATTATCCGTCCGCCTATATTGAAATGAACAATGCGCTGGCCTCTTATGAATCTACTTTAAAAGTCTACAGTTCAGTGTCACAACTGAGCTTGTTCAGTCAACTCTAAGTTGGGATTACAGCCATGTTGATCGATAGTCTGAAACAACTCACCAGCAGCACTGCGTCGCTTAACTCTGCGGGCAAAGCTGCTAAAACTCAGACTGTCGAAGCAGAGTCAGCCCCAAAGAATACCAGCCGTAGCAGTACTTTACAGCAGCAACTGGAAACCTTAAGTCGCTGGAGTATCAGCGCTGATGTGTCACGTCAGTTAGCGAAAAATCAGCAGGCGGAACAACAAATTCGTCAGTTGTATCAGCAATTGGAACAGTTAAAAAAACAACTGGAACTGCCGCAATCTGCCGGACAAAAACAGCAAATCAGTCAGCAACTGCAGCAACTGGAAAGTCAGCTAAAGCACAAAGATACGGCGTTAACCCCGGCATTGACGTTAAGCAGTCAACCAACTGGTCAGAGCCAGTGGCAGCTAAATAGCAAAATCGATTTATTAAGCCCACGCAAACAACCTGAATTGTTGACTATTGGCCTAGCTGATGGGCAAAAAATTCAACTGAGTTTCCCGGCAGGACAGTCGGCGGATGCCAATCTTGCGATGATGCAGCAGGAGTTTGCCAAACATAAGATTGAATTAAAACAACAAGGTCCTGTGCTGGTATTAAGTGCAGCTGCAGGGCAGAGTCATCTGCTGAGTCAGCCATGGCAAATGCAGGGTGAGGGCATACGTGTTGCTGCTGGCAATCCGGTGCAGGTGCGGTTGCAAAAACCTGAAGGTCAGTTGAATCTATTGGCGCAGCAAGCACAACAAATGGACAGCCAGCAGGCTTATCAGGCAGAACTGAATCAGGTGCAACAAAAGTTGCAGCAGATGTTACGGCAGGTTCAGTCGGAGCGACAGGTGCTGGTTGCCAAACTGAATGCATTGCGTATGGCTGACAGCCAGCAAAGTGAACAACAGGTGTCGGCTGTTAGTCAGGAACTAAAAGTACAAATGCAGCAAGGTGCTGCCTCATCTTTATCCGCCATTATGGCGCAAGGTAATGTCAGCCGCAGTTTAGTGGAATTCGCATTATCTGATTGATAGCTAAGTTCTTTCCTGTAGTTGGGCGCTGCACTGGCAACAGTTCAGCGCCGTTTTTTTAATTCGGGTCAGAGTAAAATTAACTTTATTTTCTTCTCCGCTATACTTCTATTTTTAACAGTATGGTAACAAGTTATGGGCCGATTGCTAAGAATTTGTCCTGTAGATGTACCTGAACATGTTATTCAGCGGGGCAATAATCATCAAATTTGCTTTACCTGTCAGCAAGACTTTATTGCCTATGTCGGCTGGTTGAAAGAATACTCGATAAAGTATCAGGTACAAATACATGCCTGGGTTTTGATGACAAATCATGTTCACCTGCTTTGTACTCCCAGTCAGCCATGGGCAGTTAGTCACATGATGCAGGATCTGGGCAGACAATATGTTCGGTATTTTAATACCAGTTATTCGCGCAGCGGAACTTTGTGGGAAGGCCGCTACAAGTCTTGTCTGGTGCAAACAGAAAGTTATTTGTTGAAGTTGTATCGTTACATTGAACTCAATCCTGTCCGTGCCGGAATGGTGACTGAACCTGCTGATTATTTTTGGTCCAGTTATCAGATTAATGCTATGGGAAAAGAATCTGCTCTTTGCTCGCCTCATCCACTTTATTTGGCGCTTGGAGAGACTAAAGCTCTTCGTTTACAAAATTACAGAGCCTTGTTCTCAGAAGCAGTCGATAGCCGTGAGTGTGATGAAATTCGTATCGCAACGAATAAAAATTTAGCTGTAGGTGATTCGGAGTTTAAGCATCAACTGGAGCTATTGACGGGCAGGCGACTACATAGTCAAAAGGCCGGACGCCCAGTAGGTTGGAGCAAATAATTCGGGTCAGAGTAAAATTAACCTTGATGGCTTAATTTTACTCTGACCCGAATTAATTTAAAAAAAAAATTTTAGTTCCTGCTTTCAGGTGTCGCTTTATAGTTTTGAGCAACATGCATAGGAGCAAACTCAAATGGCTTTATCAATTCAATCAAACTCAGCTGCAACCACAATTCGTAACCAGTTAAACCGTACTAACGATGGTTTGTCTGTAGCTTTAGAACGTTTAGGTACAGGTTTCCGTATCAACTCAGCAAAAGATGACGCTGCAGGCTTACAAATCGCAACTCGTCTGAGTGCTCAGTTAGTAGGTCAGGAAACTGCTATCAACAACGCGAACAACGCCAGTGCCATGCTGCAAACAGCTGAAGGTGCGTTTGAAGAGATGACCAACATCGCTTACCGTATGAAAGAACTGGCGACTCAGGGTGCTAACGGTACTAACTCTACTGAAGAATACACTGCATTAAATGGTGAATTTGCAGCTTTAACAGCTGAATTAACCAGTATCATGGAGAACACTTCGTTTGGTGCCGGCACTACACTGTTAGATTCTACAACTGGTAAGTTAGGCTCTGGCTCTGTTACTTTCCAGATTGGTTCTTCAGCTGCTGAAACTCTGAGCGTGGATATTTCTGCTGATGTTACACTGGTAGATACTGCTATCACTGCCTTAGGAACTGGCCCTTCTACTCAGGCTGCAGCACAAGCATCTATGGCTGATGTTGATGATCTGCTTGAATCTATAGGTTCAGCCCGCGC
>JAHIWM010000183.1 GCA_018815765.1 Gammaproteobacteria bacterium
CAATTGGTGCAGCAGCAACTGACTCAGCAACAACAGCAACAGCAACAGCTAGGCGACGCTTTGCAGCAAAACCAAGCCTACTTGCAGCAACTGGAACAGCAGTGGCAACAAGAGCTGCAGCCCTTCGGTTTTGTTTTACCTACAGCGGCTCAACAGCAGCAGGCCTGGCAGCTTTGGGCACAACAAGCACAGCAATGGCAGCAGTGGCAATTAGAGTTACAGAGTGTGACGCAGCAACTGGATAAAGCGCTGATGCAGCAGCAACAGGCCGAACAGCACTACCAAAGCTGGTTAGATAAACTGCAGCAGGCGGGTTTAGCTACGGTATTGGCCAGTCAGAGTGCAACACCACAGCAAGAACTTGAACTTGTGCTGCAGCAGCTTAGTACCTTAAGCAATGAACTGCAGCAAAAAACCGGACAGCAGCAACAAAGTGACGCTCAGTTACAGCAGCTGCAATTGAAATTAACGGCCTTGCAGCAAGAGTGGCAAAAACAGCTGGAACAGCAGCAGTTTGGTAGCGAAACCAGCTTTTTAGCTATGTTACTGACCGAACAACAAGTGCAGCAACTGACAGAGTTAAAAGACAAGCTGGCCGCTGAGAAAATTCGTTGCCAAAGCCAGTTGGAGCAAGCCCGGCAGCAGATTGAGGCTTTGGAAAAGCAGCAACTGACAGAACAAAGTCTGGAGCAGTTGCAGCAGCAAAGCACAGAGCTTGAACAGCAGTTATTTAGTGCGCTGGAGCAAGCCGGTCAATGTCGGCAGCAATTGCAAAGCGATCAGCAACATCAACAGCAACAACAAGAGCTGTATAACCAGATTGAACAACAGCAACAACTGGTGCAGCAATGGCATAAATTCAACAGCTTAATAGGCTCAGCCGATGGGGCTAAATTCCGTCGTTTCGCTCAGGGCTTAACTTTATTACAGCTGGTAGGGTTGGCCAATCAGCAGCTGGACAAACTGCACAGTCGTTATCAGTTGGCACGTAAAGCCGACGCGGAGCTGGAACTTCAGGTACTGGACAGCTGGCAGGCTGATACGACAAGGGACACAAAAACTTTATCCGGTGGGGAGAGCTTTTTAGTCAGTCTGGCGTTGGCTTTAGCCCTGTCAGATTTAGTCAGCCATAAAACCCGCATCGAATCTTTATTTCTGGATGAAGGTTTTGGCACATTGGACCCGGACACGCTGGAAACTGCGTTGGCCGCTTTGGATCAACTGAATGCCAGCGGCAAGATGATCGGCATTATCAGCCATGTGGAAGCACTAAAAGAACGTATTCCGGTGCAAATTAAACTGCAAAAACAGCAGGGGTTGGGTTACAGCAGCTTAAGTTACTAAATTCAGTTGGGTGACAAAAGTCATGTCCAAGTCATGACTTTTGTGTCTGATGTTTTTCTATGGATTTTCCGATACTGGCTTCACACCACTACAGAGTGGTCGGAATGAAACCACAACGGAGAGACGCTATGAAAACTTTACTGATTGCCTTAAGTGCTTTAACGATAACAGCAGCTCAGGCTGCAACCATCGAACAAATCGATGCAGCCACCAATGCGATGGATCTGAAGCAACTAGCCAGCTACGCTGCTGAACAGACCGCAGATTACAACAACGCTTATGCCAACTACCGTTTGTCTATTATGGCAGGCATTACAGGCCAAAAAGATCAGGCTGAACAAGCCTTAGACCTTGCGCAGTCCACACTGGAGCAGTTGACTGCAGCACAACCTCAAGCGGATCACCTGGCCTTATTGTCCAGTGTCTATGGGATGCAGATTGGCAATAACCCGGTGAAGGGAACACTGTATGGTCCTAAATCTAATAAAGCCATGGCTCAGGCCGCGGAGCTTGAGCCTGCCAACCCAAGGGTCACTTTGGTAAAAGCTATCATAGCGTACAATACGCCAGCAGTTTTTGGTGGCAGTAAACAAAGTGCTATTGAGCTGAGCAGCAAAGCTATTGAGCTGTATGCACAGCCTTGTCAGCAGATTTGCTGGGGCCATGCCGAGGCTTATACCTGGCGTGGTTTAGCTAAACAGGAATTGGGTGATAAAGCAGGTGCCATTGCTGACTGGACTAAAGCGACAGAGGTTGATCCTTCGTACGGCTGGGCGAAATTTCTGCTGACTCAACAACAAAGTTACAGTCAGAATCGTTAATCATCCTGGCTTGGGGCTCTTTTGAGCCCCTGTTGGTTTTAAAGGAATAAGAGATGTTGGAACTGGAAAAACGCTTATCCTGGGTATATCTGATTAATCTGATTTTTTATATAGCCCCGTTTTTTTATATAAATTACAGTCTGGAGCAGTACTTCTGGATGACGCTGGCCCTGCTGGCTTTTGTCGGTTGTTATTACCGGATCTACCGTTGCCACA
Source organism: Gammaproteobacteria bacterium (assembly GCA_018815765.1). Lineage (GTDB taxonomy): Bacteria > Pseudomonadota > Gammaproteobacteria > Enterobacterales > Alteromonadaceae > Pararheinheimera. The sequence goes on from JAHIWM010000183.1 coordinate 2,382, forward strand.
CCACACAGATGTGGTTGCCTATTCTGCTGATGACGGCTATCGCCAGTGCTATTACGCCATTAAATTATGGCTCTATTTCAATGTTTGCTTATGTCAGCTTTTTTATTGGTTTTGCGTATAGCTTCCGCCAGTTTTTGGCTGGTGCCGCAGCGCTGATTGCCGTATTGCTGCTGCTGGACCACTTTTTTGTCAAAGGTGCCCCCTATTTTTTACTCTATGGCTCAGCCTTGGTGTTGGCTATTGGCGTATTTGGTGTACTCGACAGAGCCAGACGAGCCAGCTTGCTAAAGGAGCAGCGCAGTGCTGAAGAAATTAAGCAACTGGCTACTATAGTGGAGCGGGAGCGGATAGCGCGCGACTTGCACGATATTATGGGGCACAGTTTATCGGGCATAGTGCTGAAAGCCGATTTAGCCGATAAGTTATTACAACAGCAGCAGTATCAGGCCGCCAGTCAGCAATTGCAGGAACTGGCTTTTATTGCCCGCGAAAGTTTAAGTCAGGTTCGTCAGACAGTCTCTGGATATAAACATAAAGGTTTAGCAGGCGAAGTACAGGCATTAAGCAGCAAATTACGCGATGCCGGTTTTGGTGTGGATGTACAGGGGCAAATTCCCGCACTGTCAGCTCGGGAGGAAACCGCAGTGGTGCTGATCCTAACCGAGCTGGTGACCAATGTGCTGAAACACAGTAACGGAAATGAAGTGCAAATCCGCTTTAGTGAAACAACGCAGGGGTATCAGTTGATGGTGTCGGACAACGGCAATACCAAAGAACTGCGTCAGGGCAACGGTTTAACTGGCATACAGGAGCGACTGGCTGCACTCAATAGTCAACTGGAGTGGCAATTGTCACCCAGCCGTTTTACTTTCACCTTGCCGAAGGGGGCCTGATGCGTATTTTGCTGGCGGAAGATCAGGCGATGGTGCGGGGCGCTTTAGCGGCGTTATTGGGTCTGAATGCAGAGTTTCAGATCACTCAGGCGGCGGATGGTGATCAGGCACTGGCTTTACTGAAACAACAGGACTTTGATCTGCTGCTGACTGATATTGAAATGCCGGGCCGCAGCGGTCTGGAATTAGCGCTTTATCTGCAACAGCAACAAAGTAAAATCAAAGTGATAGTGATCACCACCTTTGGCCGCTCTGGTTATATTCAGCGCGCTATTACCGCTGGTGTACAGGGCTTTTTACTGAAAGACGCGCCGTCAGAGCAGCTAGTTCAGGCTATTTATCAGGTGATGGCTGGAAAACGAGTGATAGATGCTGAACTGGCATTGTCGGCTTTGGGTGAGCGTGACCCTTTAAGTGACAAAGAACGTCGTGCTCTGCGCTTAGCTTCAGAAGGCAAAAGCACAGCTGAAATTGCAACAGCACTTTATATCGCCGAGGGCACAGCCCGGAATTATTTATCGGAAGCTATTAGCAAGTTGAATGCAGCTAATAGAGTTGACGCTGCACGGATAGCCCGACAAAAAGGCTGGCTCTAACTTAGCCGTCGTACTTGAAGCTGCAGCTTTGTTGAGATAGAGGGCGCGGATAAACCGCGCCGCTAAAGAGTGTAAAAACAGACAGCTTAAAACGAATAGACAAAAGTTAATGAGGTTTGTGTATCGGTTTTCTTTTTACCTACCGGTACTTTCGAGTCGTTCTGCACTAAGAATGCGGCTTTCATTTGCATCCGGCCGTTAATCTTGGCGGTTAAAGAGGATTCGGCCACTGAACGTCTATTGTCTTCACCGTATTCCAGACTGACGGTTTGTTTAAAGCGGGCTGACTCACTGATCTGCCAGCGATAAGTCGCGGCACTACGTACGATAAAGCCGTTTTCAGTTTCCTCCAGATCCGTTTTACCTCTGTAATAACCCGGACCCATTTCACCTTCCAGCGACATGGTGTCGGTTTTAAACAGCTCATCACCGTAACCTACCGCCACTGTGGTGTATTCGGTATAAGCACCAAAACGGTCATCGACATGAGAGCCGTAAACAAACAAGCGAGCTGTGTCTTTATTTAGTTTATAACCGCCTTTTGCAGAGGCGGCATATTTTTCGGCTGAGGTTTCTACTATGGTTTGGCCATCGTCAGCTTCGGTTTCATCGCGTTTAAAAAATGCACTGAAAGTATAGTCGTTGGACCAATTCTCCAGTTCCTGTTTGGAGTCGATTTTGCCTGTAATGGACGTACCTTTAGTGTTACCTGAGGTTGTTATAGCGCCCAATTCTGCTGAAGTGGACCAGCCCAGTTTGGTCTCTGTGGATGGGTTTTCTTCGGCCTGTACTGTCAAAAGGCCGCTCAAAACCAACAGACTGCTCAAAACTGACAGGGAGCAGAGAGTCTTTTTCATACCTTACTTTTCCTTTTTGAAGTGCAGGTCCATTTGTGGAAAGGGAATCACAATCTGGTGTTCGTCAAAGGTCAGTTTGATTTTTTCCAGAGTGTCCCAGTACACAGGCCAGTAGTCGGCCGCATTTACCCATGGACGTATTAAAATATTGACTGAACTGTCAGCTAAAGCGCCAACAGCTATAACAGAGACGGGTTCCGCCAGTATACGACTGTCGGCTTTTAGTATTTGTTCCAGCAATTGTTTAGCTTTTTTCAGATCAGAGTCGTAACTGATACCCACTGTTAAATCCACTCTGCGGGTTGTTTCAGCAGAATAATTGATAATGGCTGAACCGGTAATTTGCGAGTTCGGCACAATAATCCGTTTGTTGTCTGCACTTTTCATCACAGTCTGGAAAATTTCGATTTTTTCCACAACGCCTGAAACCCCGGCTGCATCGACAAAATCACCTGCACGAAATGGACGGAATAAAATAATCAGTACACCAGACGCGAAGTTGGATAAAGAACCTTGCAAGGCCAAAGCTATAGCTAAACCTGCGGCACCTAAAATGGCGATAAAAGACGCGGTCTGAATACCTACTTGTGACAAGGCAATCAGAATAGTGGCCACCATAATAGCCGCCTGAATAATGCCACTTAAAAAAGACACCACGGCTCTGTCGACTTTACGGTGGATGAGGGCTTTTTCCAGCATACGGGTCAGGCTTTTTGATAACCAGCGACCCAGGTATAAAATGACTAATGCGACCAGTACTTTGACGCTATAACTTAAAATCAATTGCTGATTTTTTTCCAAAAAATCGAGGAATTGTTGCATATCTTTCTCCGTTTTCGAGCCACTGGTCTGATGAATGTCAACTAATCTGACGGCCATACCCTAGCATAATCAGCGCCTTGACCCAAGCCAAACGCGGCTTCTGGGCCAGTTTTGTAAAAAATAACTTTGCTTCATCACAGAATTTCGCTAGAATCCGCGCCGCTTGTGGTGACTGTAGCTCAGTTGGTAGAGTCCCGGATTGTGATTCCGGTTGTCGTGGGTTCGAGCCCCATCAGTCACCCCAATTTCTCTGTATAAACCCAACTATGGCTTCGAGCTTCGTTAGTCACCCCAATTTCTCAATCTAAACCCAACGCCGGGTTCGAGCTTCGTTAGTCACCCCAATTTCTCTAGAGCTAAACCCAACTTTGGCTTCGAGCTTCGTTAGCCTCTCAATTTCCCCTGACACTATTCTGTTGTTATGCTCTGCAAGTCTCTTGCTTATTCGTTGCGCCATCATGGATTTGAAACAATTACAGTTGTCATTACAACAGCCTCATTTAGCCCCTGTTGAACTTTGGGATCCAGCTTTTTGCGGTGATATCCCTATTCGCATCGATCGGCATGGTGATTGGTATTATCTGGACTCAAAAATCCAGCGACCACAGTTGGTTCAGCTTTTTGCTTCAGTACTGACTCGACAACAACAGCAGTATTTTTTGCTGACTCCGGTAGAAAAAGTCCGTATTCAGGTTGAAGACGCTGCCTTTGTTGTTGTGGCGATAGAACAACAATCAAGTCATGCGGGCTCTGTTCTTATCGCGACCACTAATTTAGCTGAGCAAGTGGTAATTGATGCTGAATATCCGCTGTTTTTACAGGCTCAACCCGATGGTCAGTTACTTCCTTATCTGCAGTTGTGGCGTGGTTTAACGGCTAAATTCAGCAGACCAGCGTATTATCAACTGGTTGATTTAGCATTACCTGTTCAAGTAGCGGGGAAAGATACTCTGCAAATTAATTCTGCAGGAATAAGTTTTACGCTTGGCATGCTGGATTAACCGTTAATCCCGGATCTAAGGCTCTGTATCGCATTCATTTTTTCTTCACTTGCTGCTTTGCCATTCCTGTTTCATAGTCGATGCAAAGCAGCTGGAAAAAGCTGTGTTCATCCCAACAGGAGTCATAATGAAACTGCAACTCACCCTTATCGCCAGTGCTTTATTTGTCGCTGGAACAGCTCAGAGCGCAACTTTAATTCATGCCGGAAAGCTGATTACCGCAGACAACGACAAAGTGCTGACACAACATACTGTTGTTGTCGAAAACGACAAAATTATTGCCGTTGAATCTGGTTATAAAACCCCGGCC
>JAHIWM010000021.1 GCA_018815765.1 Gammaproteobacteria bacterium
AAGGTGATGGAGCCTTATAAAGCGTCCTACGGCATTGATAACTATGTGTATGCGGTGATCCAACTGGCGCAAACCTCAATGCGTTCTGAAATTGGTAAGCTGGATTTGGATAAAACCTTTGAAGAACGCGACAGCCTGAACGTGAAAATTATCCATGCTATTAATCAGGCCTCTGCGGCCTGGGGTGTGCAGGTGATGCGTTATGAAATTAAAGACATCAACCCTCCGGCCTCTGTACTGGATGCGATGGAAAAACAAATGCGGGCTGAGCGGGAAAAACGCGCTTCTATTCTGGACTCCGAAGGTAAACGTCAGGCTGCCATTAATATTGCCGAAGGTGCCAAGCAAGCTACTGTGTTGTCTGCTGAAGCGGAGCGGGAACAGCAGGTATTAAAAGCTGAAGGTGAAGCCCTCTCTATTACTCTGGTGGCTGAAGCCAAAGCCAGAGCATTAACCATGATAGGTCAAGCCGCGGCTACCACTGAAGGTCAGGCTGCAGTGTTACTGGATTTGGCAACTGAAGCTATAGCCGCGAAAAAAGCCATAGCGCGTGAATCGACAGTGGTGCTGATGGATAATGATAAATCTTCTGCCGGCAACACCGTCGCTGAAGCTTTGGGTGTTGTGGCTGCTATTCAAAAATCCGGGGTTTTATCCTAAGGGTTATCTAAGGAACTGAATCTATGGAATTAAATCTGTTGTCTGGTTTATTGTTATTAGCCTTGTTATGTCTGGCTTTGTTGCCTTTTGCTATTCCGGGTGTACTGGAAGTATTGCTGGCCTTGGCTATAGGGGCTTTTATCAGCGCTGCGTTGATGTGGTTTGGCTGGTTGCCCCAAGATACAAGCTTGGTGCTGCTGAGTCTCGCTATGCTGACTGCGTTGTCGGCTGTGCTGTTGTGGAAACCTTTGCGTAAACTGCAAAAAACCGGTATCCGTTTACAGGAAGACAGTGCTATTTCTGATTTTGTCGGTACCGAACTGGTGCTGACGGAACAAGCCAATAAAGACAACGATAGTCATATTCAGTTTTGTGGTCTGGAATGGCGGGTTCGTTTAGATCCTGCCGATATAGCAACAGCAATAGATGCTGGACAAACAGTCTTGATTAGCTCCGCTTCAGTCGGGCTTCTAGTGGTGAAAAGCAAAACTGCCTGATGTTAAATGGCAAAAGAGTTTTAGCTTAACCTGAAGCCTTGTTGTTCAAAATCTATCAGCCACTGGCTAAACCTGTCAAAAGGCATAGGTTTAGCCAGCAAATAGCCCTGCACCGCATCAGCGCCTAAACGTCGGGCAAACTCCAGTTCTTTTAAGGTTTCCACGCCTTCAACCACAGTATAAAGCTGCAAGGATTTCCCCAGCATCACAGCGTATCTTAATACGGTATCGTCATTGAGACGGACGGCCTGACAGAGCAAATCCCTGTCAATTTTAAGCTCACCCAAAGGCAAGCCCTGCAGGCGGGCTAAAGAGGATTGTCCGACCCCAAAATCATCCAGAGAGATACGAATGTTAGAGCGTTCCAGTAGCTTGAGGGCTTGCTCAGAATCTTTGACCAGATCCACAAAAGCAGTTTCTGTCAGTTCCAGTTGCAGCGGCACAGTGGAGTAGCTGGTGCTTTTTACCGCTTCTATCACCCGGGAAATTAAGGCTGCATTACGCAAATCCAGCGGTGAGATATTCATTGATAAGCGCAGATTAACTCCGGCATCAGCCAGTTGTTTTTGCAGGATCAGGGTTTTATCCAGCACCCATTCTGTGACCTGACTAATCATGCCGGTTTGTTCAGCCAAAGGAATAAAATCTGTGGGTGAGATTTGGCCCATTTTCGGGTGATACCAGCGGATCAACAGCTCAGCGGCATGAATTTTTTGCTGTTTCATATCCAGAATGGGCTGTATGTACAGTTCTAATAAGTCGTCTTGCAGCGCAATATTGAGCTCAGACAATAAATGAATATGTTCCAGATTTTGCTCAAGATACAAAGGCTCGTAAGGTAGATAATCACCTGCTCTGTCGGCATGCTCTATCGCCGCCAGGGCTAAATCCAGAGTATCAGAGGCTTTGGCGCAATCCGCCGGGTAATGCACTGAGCTGTATACGGTACCAAGGTCTAGTTGAAGGTTATCTACTTTCAGTAACGCGTCCAGCTGATGACGTAATTGTTCAAACTGCGAGCGAAAATCGGTAGGAGCTATCAGCACGGCATAAGTGTCACGTTCTAAGGCAAATAAGCTGGGGTAAAGCGCTTCTGTCTGACGTTGTTGCTCTCCCCAGCGTTTGAGCAATTTACTAAAACCTATAATGGTGTGATTGGCTTCCTCTACGCCTAAAGCCCGCTCAATCTGCCGAAAGCGCTGATGTTCAATCATCACCAGATAAAAATCACTGTTGCGCAGCTGATCCAGTTGCTCCAGCCGGTTCATCAGCGCTTTTTTATTGGGTAAATCAGAAATATGTTCTGTTAATGCTTGCTGCAGCGCTTTTTGCTGCATAGTTTGAATATGTTGTTGTTGATCAAGAATTTGCTGTTGGAAGGCGATTTTCCTGTTTTTTTCCAGATGCATGTTTTGCAGCATCGCAAAAACAAAAAATAATGCAGATAAAGCATTGCCTATTTCCATCGCTGAATTCGTCAGCATTACCGCAGGTAAATAGCCTTTGCTGCGCAGGATCATCACCGCCACTCCTGTCAGCATTGTCAGTAAGGCCAGCGAAAAAAACAGCGCATTTGCATGGCGTTTATGCAGCAGCCAGAAGCTGGCAAGTAACATCAGACTACCGGTCAGCGCTGTCAGCTCAATACCGGCTTTTTTCAGCCAATAGGCTCCAAGCCAAGGGCTGGCAACCAGCAGTAAAGCAGCAAAGACTCGGATCAGTTGGAAAGGCCACATCAGCCAGTTCGGAGTATCGGTGTTCCGGAAAAACGACAGCATAAAACCAGACGCAAACAAAGACCCAAATACTGCGCCGTATTCAATCACCAGATTGTAATCAGGCGATTGTGGCCAGACATAGGCAAACAATAAACCGTTAATTTCCAGCTGGATCAACACCACTGTTAAAAACATGCCGGAAAACGCCATAAAATAACCCTGGCGGTAAATCAGATAAAATCCGACAGAAAGTGCAATCAGACATAAAAAAATACCACTGAACAGACTATGGATAAATACAGCCAGGTGTTCTTGTTGTTCCATTTCCAGCGTGCTACTTCGCTCTAGTGGCAGCATATTGACTCCCTGATTACTGACTTTGGCGAACAGCCATAAATCTTCTGTACTGGCAGGCACAAGGATCACAAAGTTGAGGGTAGGCAGAGGCCGCAGGCTATAAAGCTGTTGATCGCCGAGCTGGTAGCTTTGCAGCAGGTTTAATTGCTGATCCAGCACATAAAGCTCAAGCTGATCCAGAAAAGGGGCCTGCACCGACAAGGCCGTTTCAGTGCTGCTTGCGGTCAGGCGGGTTTTATACCAAAAGTCACTTTGTTGATAGCCGAGGCTGGCTGTGGTGCTGGGTAACAGTTGCCATTGATCTGCAGGCTTGAACAATAACTGCTGCAACTCTGACGTCTGTTCAGTAACAGGGAAATAATACAGCTGGTTAATAGGCTTTAACATTTGCTGTGGCACCAGATGAAACAGCACTAAAGCGCAGAGCAGCAAAGCGCATAAGCCCAGAAAAAATAAAGTTTTGAACAAAGGGTTTTGGCGGAAGGTCATAACAGCTCAAGCAGGAGTCACCTGATTTAACCTTAGCTGGTGGAATTGCAGATGCAACGCGCAAATTGATTAATTTTATCAATTTTCCATACTTAAAAACTTTGTTCGAATTAATTGAATAGCCTCATCAATTTTTATTGCTTTTTATTTGAGCAGCGGACGTAGATACTTGCAGCCTGAGTTAGCGTGTAACCAGATCTTTGGCCACTTTTGTGTATTTGCTGGAGCTCACCAGGTTAGTTTCATTAAAGAGGACTTTTTATGCGAACCCAAACCACAATAAAAGCTTTAGGCGTAGCAACGCTGATCGGCGTTCTGGTTATGTCTTTAAGTGGCTGTTCGCAAAAACAGGCTTTAACTTCTGTCGCCTGGCAACAACAATTAAATTTACCTTCGGTGCAGCATTCAGTTGAAGTTGCCCAGAGCTTATCTCTGAATATTGATGAAATAAGTTTTGACTGGGTTGATCAAAGCAGAGAGCGAGTTGTACCTGCCTTGTTGTTTAAACCTGCGCATCAGCAAAAAGCCAAAGCCTTAATAGTGTTCTCCCATGGTTTAGGTGGTTCGAAAGAGCGTTACGCTTATCTGGGCCAATACTGGGCCAGTCAGGGCTATGCCAGTTTGCATGTGCAGCATGACGGCAGCGACCGTAAAGTATGGCGTGGCAATAGACTGTTATTACCTTTCCGTTTAATGGATGCGGCAGATGAGACTGAAGCTTTAGCCAGAGTGCAGGACGTGAAGTTTGCACTGGACCAGATATTAACTTCTCAATACGCGGCAGATTTTGATCAGCAGAACATTATGATGGCGGGTCACTCTTATGGTGCCAATACTTCCATGTTATTAAGTGGTGCGCAAGTTGAGCAAAACGGTAAGTTAGTCAGCCTGAAAGATGACCGCATCAAAGCCGCTATTTTAATATCAGCACCGCCTTTTTATAACGATCAGCCCTTAGATCAGGTGTTGGCAGAGGTGACTATTCCAACTTTGCATATCACCACCACAGAAGATGAAATTAAGGTACCAGGCTATTATTCATCTCCAGCGGACAGATTTGAGCTGTATTACGCCATGGCCAGCAGCTACAAAGTACTGGCGGTATTTAGCTCTGGTAGCCACAACATTTTTTCAGGCTGGCGCCGCGATGGAGATACAGCACCGCAGCAACAGGTAATCAAAGCCGCTACTCAGGCTTTATCCAGCGCCTTTATCGAACAAGTTACCACAGGCGATGGCCGCGCTATGAGTTTATGGGCGCAGCAACATCAACCTGTGTTGTCAGACTTTATCCGCTCAGATTTAGTGGCTGTGTTGAATTAAGGTTTTAACCTAGGGCGCCGAGTTGATCTCCCAACAACTCTGCGCCTAAATGCCCGACTTTGACATAAATCAGTGCACCTTCAATACCGGTAAAAGGCTGGTGTTTACTCCAGCGCGGACTGCGTAACCAGCTGCCTTTTGGGTAACTGCCAAATTCGTCCTGAAACACTCCTTCGAGTACGTAAATTTCTTCGCCACCAGCATGAATATGAGGCTGGAATCTGGTGTTCGGCGCCCAGCGCACTAAGGCTGTGTTGATGCCATCAAACTGATGCAGCGGCAGTACTTGTAAGCCCGGCACTAAACCTGGCAGCCATTGCTGTTGTTCTGGTCTGATACAAAGCTGCTCTGTGTCGCCTTGGCTGAATTGCCAAAGTTTCACCAGTAGTAAACAACCCTCTTTGGAAAAAGGTGCGTGTGAAGTGCCTGGTGGGTTACGTAAGTAAGTACCAACTGGGTAATCGCCATATTCATCAGAAAAGGTGCCTTCCAATACCAGGATTTCTTCGCCGCCACCGTGCTGATGGCTAGCAAACTGACTGTTGGGTAAATAGCGCACCAGGCTGGTGGCTTTGGCTACCTCTGCGCCTATTCTGTCCAGAGGCCTTCTGTGAATATCTTTGGCTGGAGACTCATACCAGAGCGCTTGCTCTGGGGTTTGCACAATACGCTGACTTAAATCCGTATTGATTTCGGCGCTCATTTGAGTCCAGGGTAATAAAGTCATGGTGTTGATTTATCTCTTGTATTGACTATCTCTTATATTGCGTGGGGCAGTAGCCACGATTAATTTCAGGCGATCTTAGCTTTAAATGTTTGGTGGTGCGGCCCGAAGTACGTTTACGCCATAACTCAAAGGTGCTGCGTTTTAGCTCTTTGCGCATCAGCTCAATCAGCTGGTGCTGGTTTAAACCATATAAATTTTCGATGGCTTCAAAAGGGGTTCTGTCTTCCCATGCCATTTCAATAATACGGGATAAGTCTTCAGGGCTATGTTCAGGGCCCTGTTCTGGGCTACAGTCTTTGCTAAAAGTGTTCACGCTGTTTTTACTTCGTCTGTTGGCTAGTGCTGTTTTTACGCGAGTTGTGGTTATGCAGACCAATACAAAGCATAAATTACCACTTGGCATAATGATCTTCAGCCAGCCCTTTGACTGAGTTCAGTTGTAATTTTGTACCATTTTGAAGCACCACAAAACCATTATAAAGCCCAACATACTGGCGGAAGTTACTTGCCAGTAAGCCAATATTGACCTTTTCCTGACGGCAATACAAAGGTTGGAATTCAAGCTGAACTTCGCCGCAAAGGCTGCTTATTTGCCAAGGGCTTGTATCGTCTTTGCGGTCAAAGACAAAAGAGGCCGGGCTTAAATGCTGAATTTGGCCGTTAAACCACAGCGCATTTTCACAAAGCCCGGTTTCGTTGACACCTGCTGCCATATTCAAACCAAAAACTTTACCCTCGACCATAGCGTTGATACTGGCCCAGCGCCAACTGGTCTGGCGGCGCATAAAGCCTGCTGAAAAATCATAACCCGCTAAAGCCTGAGTTAAATCCTGGTTCTTGCCCTGAAGTTCAAGTGTGCCTGACACAGCCAAGGCATTGGATTTTTCGGTGTAAGTCCAGCCGTTGTAGCCAGTAGGAGCACATAAAGCTAAAGGCATTTGGCTGGCTTTTTCTATGGTTAAACAGGCCTTTAACTCTTTGGTTTCAATATTTAATTGCCAGTTTGTTGCATTGGTTTTTATCGCGGTTTTATAAGCTCCAAAGCCTTGCTTCGCTTCACCTGCAGAAGGGGAGTCACTCATCTTGCAGCCTAAAGCGCCTGGTAATAACAAGCCTTTGCTGATGGTTTGGTTCGTGTCAAAACGATACAAATAGGCAAACCCTGAATTGGCATAACGAATATCGGCAATAGCCACCGCCAGTAACCAGTCAGCTCCCGTGACACAAATAAACTGAAACTGCTTGTAGTTAAAATAACGGGCTAGTGTGCTGGCTTTTGTGTCCATCAGGTTCTGATAAATAAAATCCTGCAGATTAAAATCCGGAATTGAGCCATCAAATAAGCCAAAGGCCGGTTGGCCGTTGGTTTGAATAAGTTGTACTGGTGCTTTTGTCAGTAGGAGCAGGTAGCTGTTCATATCAGTTTTTTATTGTTGTTTTGTTTTACTCTAACTGAAATGAGGCTGGATCTGGCAACAGTTTTTCGTTTGGGATAGCTATAAAAACAAAAAGGGCATCAGTTTTAGCTGATGCCCTATATTTAAAAAATACTATCAAAACCCTTAGCCAAAGTAATTGATGTCGCAGCCAGGATACACTCTTTGGCTTTTATTCGAACGCGATACGGGCGGGGACAAGCCCCGTACCCTACAGCAAGTACGAAGGCTTAAACCTGAAGGTAGTCCAATATCCCCTCAGCAGCCTTACGGCCTTGAGCTATGGCTGTTACTACTAAGTCCGAGCCTAATACCATATCACCACCTGCGAAGATTTTTTGCTGGTTGGTCTGAAGTGGGTAAGTGCTTTTTTCGCTGGCCACTACGCGGCCTTTGTCGTCGAGCTCTACACCCATATCTTTTAACCACTGTGGTGGGCTTGGCTGGAAACCAAAAGCGACAATTACAGCGTCAGCTTCTAATACCTGCTCTGAACCTGGCACTGCTTCGGCGTTACGGCGGCCTTTGGCATCGGCAGCGCCCATAGCAGTAGTTACCACTTCGATACCACAGGCATGGCCTTCGTCGTTTAACTTGATGCCAAGTGGCTGCAGGTTAAACATAAATTCCACACCTTCTTCGCGGGCATTTTGTACTTCTTTGCGTGAACCCGGCATGCTGGCTTCGTCGCGTCTATAGGCCAATGTGACTTTGCTGGCACCCTGACGAATAGCGGTACGCACGCAGTCCATAGAGGTGTCACCACCGCCTAATACCACTACTTTTTTACCAGTAAGGTTCACATACTGGTGTTCTGTCTGCCAGCCCATCAGATGGTTGATATTACCAATCAGATAAGGCAAAGCTTCATAGACGCCAGGGGCTTTTTCGTTAACCAAACCACCTTGCATTGGGGTGTAAGTGCCTAAGGCCAGAAATACGGAATCGTATTCCTGCAGCAGGCTGTCAAAGCTGACATCCACACCTACAGTGGTATTTAAACGGAACTCAATACCCATAGCGGTGAAGATTTCACGGCGTAATTTCAGTACATCTTTTTCCAGTTTAAAAGGTGGAATACCAAAAGTCAGTAAACCACCAATTTCCGGATAACGGTCAAATACCACTGGGGTAACACCGTTACGGATCAGTACGTCAGCACAAGCTAAACCAGCTGGGCCTGCGCCTATCACTGCGACTTTTAAGTTGGTTTTCACTACGGCTGATAAATCCGGCCGCCAACCCATTTCAAAGGCTTTGTCGTTAATGTACTTTTCAATAGAACCTATAGTAACTGCACCAAAACCTTCATTGATGGTACAGGCGCCTTCGCACAAACGATCCTGCGGGCAAACCCGACCACAAACTTCAGGTAAGCTATTGGTTTTATGCGACAATTCAGCCGCTTCAATAATCTTGCCTTCGTTCGCCAGTTTCAGCCACTGCGGAATATAGTTATGCACTGGGCATTTCCATTCGCAGTAAGGGTTGCCACAGTCCAGGCAACGGTCGGCCTGACCTGATGCCTGAGTGTCTGTCATAGGCTGATAAATTTCTACGAACTCAATGGTCCGCTCACGGTGTGACTTCTTTGGTGGGTCAACCCGCTTTACGTCGATAAATTGATAAACATTCTGTGCCATAGTTGCCTCCCTTACATCGCCTGAACCCGCAGCTCATCGGAAGAGCGTGCGCGGTGACCAAGCAAGGTGTTGACGTCACTTGTTTTGGGTTTAACCAGTTTGAACTTGCTTAAGTAGTTGTTGAAATCCGTCAGGATCCGGTGCGCTTTTTCGCTGCCGGTGGCCTCAACGTGCTGATGCAACAAGCTACGTAAGTGTTCCTGCAGAATTGGTGTGCTGACATCCAGCGCTTCCACCAGTTCAGGGTTCACCCGTAGGCATAAGTCATCCTGTTCATCTAATAAATATGCAAAACCGCCTGTCATACCAGCACCAAAGTTGACGCCGGTCTGACCTAATACCATCACTACACCACCTGTCATATATTCACAGCAGTTATCGCCTGTGCCTTCTACAACCACTATGGCGCCAGAGTTACGTACGGCAAAACGCTCACCAGCGCGGCCAGCAGCGTAGAAACGGCCGCCTGTTGCACCATATAAACAAGTGTTGCCTGCAATAGTGGCGTCGTCTTTGGCGTAGCTGACTCCCTTAGGTGGGAATATAGCGATTTGGCCACCTGTCATGCCTTTACCTACATAGTCGTTGGCATCACCTTGTAAGGATAAATGCAAACCACCGGCGTTCCAGACACCAAAGCTCTGGCCTGCAGTACCTACGCAGTTAATCACAATAGGGTCTGTTGCCATGCCCTGATTGCCATGATGACGGGCAATAAAACCAGACAAGGCAGCACCAACAGAGCGGTCGGTATTGCGGATAGGCACAGTTAAACGGCCACCGGTTTTATATTTCACCATATCGGCGCAGCGTTTCACCAGTTCCTGGTTTAAAGCGCCATTGTCGAACGGGTCGTTGTTTTGTACGCAGAACAAGGATTTATCTGATTTAACACCGGACGCCAACAAAATTGGGCTCAGGTCTAATTTCAGTTGTTTCTGCGTCTGGCCTTCACGTACAGACAATAAATCAGTACGGCCTATTAACTGTTCCAGCGAAGTAACACCCAGTTCAGCCATCAGCTCACGCACTTCATGCGATAAGAACTTAAAGTAGTTCATTACCATTTCTGGTAAGCCGTTAAAGTGATCGCGGCGTAAAGTCGCATCCTGAGTCGCAACACCGGTCGCGCAGTTATTCAGGTGGCAAATCCGTAAGAATTTGCAGCCTAAAGCCACCATAGGGCCGGTACCAAAACCAAAGCTTTCAGCACCTAAAATAGCGGCTTTGACGACGTCTAAACCGGTTTTTAAGCCACCGTCCACCTGCAGGCGAACACGGTCACGTAAACCGTTTTCAACTAAGGCCTGATGCACTTCAGCTAAACCCAGCTCCCATGGTGAACCAGCGTATTTAACTGAGGTCAGCGGGCTTGCGCCTGTGCCACCGTCGTAACCTGATACGGTAATTAAGTCGGCATAGGCCTTAGCCACACCTGTCGCAATAGTACCAACGCCAGGTTCTGAGACTAATTTCACTGAAATCAGTGCTTCTGGGTTGACTTGTTTTAAGTCAAAAATCAGCTGAGCCAGATCTTCAATTGAATAAATATCGTGATGCGGTGGTGGTGAAATCAGCGTGACGCCTGGCACTGAATAACGTAAACGCGCAATTTCAGCTGTGACTTTTTCACCAGGCAACTGACCCCCTTCACCCGGCTTAGCACCTTGGGCTACTTTGATCTGAATCACTTCAGCGTTCACCAGATAATGTGGCGTGACACCAAAACGACCTGAAGCCACCTGCTTAATTTTGCTGTTTTTCTCAGTACCAAAACGGCGTGGATCTTCACCACCTTCACCTGAGTTAGAACGGCCACCTAAACGGTTCATTGCTATAGCTAAAGCTTCATGCGCTTCAGGGCTTAACGCACCAATAGACATAGCGGCGCTGTCAAAACGAGGGTATAGCTGCTCAGCGCTTTGCACTTGCTCCAAATCAACTGGAGTGGCATTGGCTTTGTTTAAGCTGAATAAGTCGCGTAAATGCGCTACAGGGCGCTGATTAACGAAGTCGGAATAGACTTTGTAATCGGCATATTTGCCACTGCGTACAGCTTTTTGCAGGCTTTGCACTACATCAGGGTTGTAAGCGTGGTATTCGCCATCATGCACATACTTCAGCTGGCCACCGTGATTCAGTGGTTTACGTTTTAACCAGGCACTGTTAGCGCGGATTTGCACGTCTTGCTGGAAGTCAGCAAAGTCGGCGCCCTGAATACGTGAAGGTAAATCAGGGAAACACAGCTTCATCACGTTCTGGTTAATACCCACAGCTTCAAACAGGTTCGAACAGCGATAACTCGCTACAGTCGAAATACCCATTTTTGACATGATTTTGTACAGGCCTTTGTTAATCCCTTTACGGTAATTCAGCACGGCCTGACGGGCTGTCAGGTTCAGACTGCCTTTTTCCACCAACTGCTCGATAGTCTCGTAGGCAAGGAATGGATAAATACCTGTAGCGCCTAAGCCTACCAATACAGCAAAGTGATGTGGGTCACGAGTCGTTGCGGTTTCGATAATAATGTTCGAGTCGCAGCGCAGCTGGTTATCCACTAAAGCATGATGCACAGCACCCACGGCCATAGCGGCTGGAATAGGGAGCAGGCCTTGTTCTATACGGCGGTCTGTTAAGATCACCAGCACCACTTTATCTTCACGCACCACACGCACAGCTTCAACACATACACGGCGCACTGCGGTTTCCAGGTCTTCGTCGTTAGGGTCGAAGTTCAGGGAAATAATATGGTGTTTGTAGTATTTCTCGTCAGCCGCTTTTAACTGTTTTAAATCGCTGTACATCATCACAGGCGATTCAAACTGAATACGGCGGGCATAACCTGCAGTTTCACTGAAGACGTTGTGTTCACGGCCTATGCTGGTTGCCAGCGACATCACATGAGCTTCACGTAACGGATCGATGGGCGGGTTGGTCACCTGCGCAAACAACTGACGGAAATAGTCGTAGAAAGTACGGGTTTTTTGCGACAATACAGCCATTGGCGTATCGTCACCCATAGAACCTACAGCTTCCTGGCCGTCTTTTGCCAGTACAGTCACTACCTGTTCAATTTCTTCATAGCTGTAGTTAAACAGCTTATGGAACACCATCATCTGATCGTCAGTAAAAACACGTTTGCCTATTAAGTCAGTTTCAAACTGCTCGTAAGGCACTAAACGTTGCACGTTGGTAGACAACCATTTGCGGTACGGGTGGCGAACCATTAAATCCTGGTCAATTTCTTCTGAGCGCCAGATTTTTCCTGTCTGCGTATCCACAGCCAGCATTTCGCCCGGGCCAACGCGGCCTTTTTCCTGCACTTCATCAGGTGTGTAATCCCAGATGCCAACTTCAGAAGCCAGCGTAATTAATTTGTCTTTGGTAATAACAAAGCGGGCAGGGCGTAAGCCGTTGCGATCTAAGTTACAGGCCACATGCTGACCATTGGTCATAACAATACCGGCAGGGCCATCCCAGGGCTCCATATGCATGGAGTTAAACTCGTAGAAGGCCTTTAAGTTATCGTCCATCACCTTGTTGCCTTGCCAAGCTGGCGGCACCAGCAAACGCATGGCACGGAATAAATCCATACCACCGGCCAGCAGCAATTCCAGCATATTGTCTAAAGAGCTGGAGTCTGAACCCGACTGGCTGACAAAAGGTGCAGCAGTGGGTAAGTCAGGTAATAAAGGCGACGAAAACTTGTATTGACGGGCGCGGGCCCATTGTCTGTTGCCTGTAATGGTATTAATTTCGCCGTTATGCGCTAAAAAACGGAATGGCTGAGCCAATGCCCAACGTGGCATAGTATTAGTAGAGAAACGCTGGTGGAATACGCAAATGGCGGTTTCCATCCGAACGTCTGCTAAGTCCAGATAAAAACGCGGCAAATCTGCCGGCATCATCAGGCCTTTAAATACGGTCACCAGACAAGAAAAACTTGGGATATAAAAATCCGCATCATCTGTCAGCTGCTTTTCGATACGGCGTCTGACCATATAAAGGCGACGCTCTAAATCGTGTTCGTTCCAGCCTGGCTGAGCACTGACAAAAGCCTGCTTAATCTGAGGCATAGAAGTGAGTGCTAAATCACCCAGCACCGACGTGTCCGTTGGCATATCACGCCAGCCGACTAATGTCAGTGTCTCACGGGTAATTTCCTGTTCAATAATAGCGCGAGCCAGTTCGGCTTTCACCGGATCCTGACTAAAGAAGAAGATGCCCACCCCATACTTTTTGCCCAAAACCCAGCCTTTCTCCTCTGCAACTGCACGGAAAAAACTATCGGGTTTTTGCATTAACAGGCCACAACCATCACCTGTTTTCCCATCCGCTGAAATTCCACCTCTGTGCTGCATGCGGTCTAAACCGCTGATTGCAGTGCGCACAATACGGTGGCTGGCGACGCCTTCTAAATGAGCGATCAGACCAAAGCCACAGTTCTCTCTTGCTTGACTGTGGTGATACAACGCCATGACTCTTCCTCCAACCTGTCCTGTATAAAATAAATATACCCTTAGTTTATGAAGCTGCCGCTTGATTAACTGTGCTCTATCGCCCGAATTACATAGCAGGACTATGTTGGTAAGAGCTCTATTACTTGTCAGTTAGCGTTAACTTCAATAGATGCTGGGTAAAAATGTTAAATTTATGAATTATTATTCTTATATTTGGCGTTTTTATCTCTGAAAGAAAACAACAGCTCTGGTTTCAGTCAGTTAGGTGGTCCGCATAGTTGTTTTTATGGCGTTTAGACGTCTATCCATAAATAGACGATTAGATATACCCAGTTCGGACAGAAATTGCAAGACCAGTCTGACGCATTTAACTGACTATTTTGCCGAAGACTGTTATAAGGCGGTTTTGTAATAAAATTACAGAATTATGGCTTTTTTGCTGATTTTAGTACTGTGAGCATAAAAAAAGGCCACTGATGCGGCCTTTTTTTGTAATTTAAACGATATTTTTATGCGGAACTTATGCGTGATAACCGTTTGAAACACCTTTGACTGTCACTGCGACTGCATCGTGTGCGTGCAGGGACTCGTAGTGGTTCACTCGTAACCAGAAATCGTCAAATTCCGTCAATTGGTTTAGCGCGTGTTTTAAACGACGTGCCGCATCTTCACAGAACATCAGGTTCTGACCGTTTAAGCGGGCAAACTCTTGTTCATCTGCGCGTTTAACTGCGGCCTGTACCGGAGTTTGCAGAGCATCTTCAATAGCGTCAATTAACGCAATCACAGGGAAGTCAGTGACTTTATGGTTCAGCTGTACTTTGATTTCAGCAACAGAACGTTGGCTGTGCGGCGTAGCCACTATACCTTGAGTGGTGCCTAACCAGTCTTTGACTTGTTCAGCATTGACCTGAGCGTGACCAGCAAATTTAGCGACAAAAGCTTCCTGAATAAGCTGACGGGCCAAAGCAGCTGAACAAGGACAAGTTGAAGAGTAAGGTACGTCAACCTTCATCTCTACACCTAACTTGCCGTCTTTCAGCTGGCCAGTGATAGTCACAGGGTAAGCTTTCCAGCCTTGTTTTTCAGTGATCAGTGCTTTGCGGCGTAAATGCAGTTCGAAATCAAACTTCACAAAAGCATGAGTACTTAAGTCTTCATGGCTGCTGATAAATTCGTGCAGCAGTTCGCTTAAGGTGGCAAAACTTAAACTGGATTCAATCGACAGCTGATCCAATAACAGATAAAGCCGCGACATATGAATGCCTTTGGCTTTAGGATCTTTTAAGTTTACAAAAGCTTCAACTTTGGCGCTGACCTGGCGTGGCGCTTCGCCTGCAACACTAAACATCAGTGGCAGTTCAATATTGCTCATGCCAACCCATTCCAACACACCTTCGGTGGTGGCGGATGAATGGTTAGCTACATCTGGCATAGTGGTCGGCATGAATACTCCAATGTCCATCAAATGCATAGATCATGTGCACCATGATCCCGCTGAAAATTTGGCGCACTTTATACCATATTTTGCGGCTTGGGCCGGTATAAAATCTGCGCAATATAAGCTGATTTTTTTCGAACAGCTTAAACGAAAAAAGCGAATACCCGACTAAATCCGTCGGATATTCGCTAGATTGGGATGCATTAACGGAAATTCAACTCTTAACAGCTGCTTTTACTTTTCAAAAGTACCTTTTACCAGCGCCTTGCCGTCTTTAACCAATTGCCGACCTTTGGCAAAGACATCACGAATTGTTAAATCACTTTTATTCAATAGCACTAAGTCTGCGTCCAATCCTACGGCAATACGTCCCTTGTGTTTTAGTCCAAGTACTGCGGCTGGTGCAGCAGTAATAGCTGTGATGGCATCAGTTAAAGGCACCTTATATTCAAGCACTGCCTGGCGAGCCACCTGATATAAACTTTGTACTTTGCCAACCTCAAGTCCAATCAGTTCTCCATTGTCGTTGTACTGAGGCAAACTGGCATTACCGTCAGAGCTTAAAGTTAAGTTCATAGCTGGTATTCCGGCTTGCAAAGCACGGGCTAAAGCTTCTGCAGCTGCCACTTCGCCATGCTGCAGATCATAAGCTGTGGTGCTGGTGGTAAAATCAATGACGCCTCCGGCTTTAGCAAACTCAAGACCGGCCTGAAACACAGCTTCATTACGGTTGATATGAGTAGGGTAGAACTGAGACAGTTTAAGCTCTGTACCTTCTACTGCTTGCCACAATGGCTGTAATAACGACGCACCGCTACCTACATGCACACTGACTACACCGGCTTTGCCTGACAAAATTCCACCTACTTTAGCTGCGGCTGCCACTTTGCGAATTTCAGCTGTGGTAGGTTGAGAAGAGCGGAAATCGCTGATGGCAATTTCGCCGACTCCAATAAACTTGTCGATTAGGATCAGGTCATCCGTGATATTGCCCATTAAAGTACGGCACGGAATTTCATAAGAGCCAGTATGGCAATAAGTGCTGATACCTTCAGTTTCCAGCGCATGAGCTTTGGCTAACAGATTAGTTAAAGTCCGGGTGGTCGCATCTGTGCCCAAAGCACCAATGGCTGTGGTTATTCCACCTAACGTAGCGTCTGTTAACTGCATTTCAGGAGTACGGCTGGCAAAACCACCTTCGCCGCCGCCACCTATAAAATGCACTAAAGAATCGACAAAACCCGGTACCAGATAACAATGGCTGGCATCTATTATTTCGACTGGTAAATTACTGCTGCCTATGTCAAAACCTTGTTGTAAAGCTGCAATCTGGTGGCCTGCAACTAACAGATCCATGGTGCCCAAATCCTGAAGGCTTATCAGATGGGCATTTTTAAATAGTTTTACTGTACTCACTATTTGTCCTTATTTATAACCAATGGCAACTGCGACCAGCACAGCTGTGCTTGCCAAGGCAAAAAGCCATAGTTGCAAACGCCAGGCAAACTTTGCCCATAACATCCAATCGACCCGCACTACACCTAAACAGCCAATTAAAGAAGCAGAAGTAGGCACTATGCAGTTGGTTAAACCATCTCCCAATTGAAAGGCTAAAACGGCAATTTGGCGGGATACCCCAACTAAATCGGCCAAAGGCGCAACCAAAGGCATAGTTAAAGCGGCTTGGCCTGAGCCAGAGGTGACAAAGAAGTTAAACACCGATTGGAAAATCAACATAAACCAGGCGGAAACATAACTGGATACGCCATCAAAGCTGCTACCAGCGTAATGCAATAAAGTGTTGAGTATGGAAGGTTCTGTTGCGTCGTCTCCTCCTAACAGTAACACTATGCCTTTGGCCATACCTACTATCATGGCCGCTGGCATCAACTCAGCTGCACCTTGTTTAAAGGCATCAGCCGATTCATTCACCGTGATACGTTTTCCTACGATAGCCAAAATAGCGGTAGCTATACCTAAAGCAAAAAACTGCGTGGCAATTTCCGGAATATAGTAGCCTCGCGCCACTACACCCCAAATCACCCAAATAATACCTGCGACAAACAGCAATAAGATGGCGGCGTCTAATTTGCCAAAATGACTGCTTTGTTGTTCTTGTTGCTGTGCGCGAAGTTTTTGGTCTGACTCAAAACTGACGGAAAGCTGTGGGTTCTTTTTAATTTTGGCAGCGTAACGCATGGTAAAGATGATGCCAAACAAGGTGAACACTACCCAAAGTACGATACGGTAGTCGGCACCAGACATCAGAGGTAAACCTGCAATGCCCTGAGCTATAGCCACGCTAAAAGGGTTCATCCAGGAGGTGGCAAAACCAATCTGAGTGGCAATATAGGTCACCAGCACAGTGGTGATAGCGTCGTAACCCAAAGCAAGCATCAAAGGCAGCAGCACTATACAAAAGGCAATGGCCTCTTCACCCATGCCAAAAACCGCGCCGCCTAAAGAAAACAGCAGAAACATCAGAGGGATAAATATAAAGTCTATGTCTTTGGTTTTGGCGATTAACGCCAGAATACCGTTATTGACAGCACCTGTTTTCATAATGATGCCAAAGGCACCACCAGTCAGCAGAATAAAGGCAATAACACCAATAGCTGCACCCATTTTATCGCCTGAAACCATGCCTTCAAAGGCATAGTTTAAAAAGCCAACCTGACCGCCTTCACCAAATAAAGGTACTGCTTTATTTTGTTCAGCCGCCAGCTGAAAACTATTTGGGTCAATACGTGTTTTAACCGTTTCACCTGCTGCATTTAAGCTTTCCGGTAACATTTGGAAATAACCAGCCGGGATCAGATGAGACGCAATAGCTGCCGCTATCATCACAAAAAAAAGTATGACAAAAGCGTCCGGCATGCTGACCGGTTTTTTGCTTGTAACTTGCATGAGATTTACCTGTTAAATGCAGCCGGGCCTGAACCCGGCTTATAGTAATGGCTTCGCGTGCGGTTAAAACTTGTGGCTAAGCGCAATACGGAAGCTACGGCCTAAAGCATCATGGTTAATCGAGTCAAAGCCGCGGTTTGAACCATAAGCTACTGGTGGATCCCGATCAAACAGGTTGTCGATATTAAAGCTGATTGTGGTTTTAGCAAAATCATATCCCACATTAAGACGCCAGGTAGTCCAGGATGAGACCTGACGTGTACCTTCTGCGTTTAATACGCCCAGATCATCTAACTCATCCAGCTCGCGACCACGAAGACCCTCTACATCATCTTCGTAAGAGTCGGTGTAATTGGCCGCTACACTGCTGAAAAAGTTGTCTTTAGACCAGCTAAAGCGCACACCAGCCAGAGTTTCAGGGTAACGCCAAGTGCCAATCAGCTCTTCAATTTCATCTGAACCTGCTTTGTTACGTTCAAAAGATAAATAATGAGTAGCGTCCAGGCTCAGGCCAAAAGTTCCGACTTCAGTATCAAAACTGTGGTCGTATGCCAGATCGATACCGCTGACTGTTTGCTCACCGGTATTTTCCAGTAACAAAATATGATCCCGGAACAGTGGTAATTCTGCGAAGCGAGGATCGTCGTAATCGACCCATGCATCCAGTATTTCTGCCATATTGGCGCCATCTTGTTCAATAGTCAGACCTGCGTTGTCTGTTACATCACAAAGGGCTTCATCAAAAGAAATACCCTGTGCGCCTTCAGGCACTAAACCACAATGACGGAATGAGGCATCACCAATAGCGCGGGCCAGAACACCTGTCATATTGGTGTCGACCAAATTTTCGTGCTCAAAGCGCCAATAATCCACGGTTAAAGTACTGTCTTCCGACATACTTAAAGCGAAACCTAAACTGATGGAGTCAGATTCTTCAGCCTGCAATTGTGGGTTACCCAACTCAAGCACGTTATTACTGCGCTCATCACCAAAACCTTCACAGAATAAATCAGCAACAGCCTGGTTGGCGCTACAGTCAAAGTTTGCTGTGGTAGTTCTGAGTTTCACACCTGCCTGAGTTAAGGAAGGCGCACGGAATGAAGTCGCATAAGAGGCTCTGACAATCAGTTCTTCTATAGGGCGATAGCTAAAGCCAATTTTTGGGTTAAATGTGCTGCCAAAATCGTCAAAGTGATCATAACGTGCAGCTAATTGCATATCTAAAGTACTGGCCAGTGGTACGTTGAATTCAGAGAATGCTGCCCATTGAGTGCGTTCTGCAGCAGACAGACTGGAACCAAAACCAAATACATCAACCAGATAACCATTTTCAGCCCGGGCTACCGCATTATCAGAGGGGGTGTCAGTGATTTTTTCTTTACGGATCTCCAGGCCAAAAGCAGAGCTAATGACGCCATCGTTAAATTCCATCAAATCACCGTTAAAACGCGCATCCCAGCCGACTACAGTGCTTTTACCTTTACGACTTGGCATTTCCTGCGCAAGCGCCAGCAAAGCTTCGTTGTTGCTATCGTTTTGCAGGAAAGGGTTGTACATAGCGCCTAAAGAACCGCTGCTGCAATTTAAGCTATCGTTATCAGCGTTGTAGCTGGCAATAGTGCCGTTCGAACATAGCTCGCCTGCTAAAGCGGCGTGGTATTTATATCTGTTGTAAACCCCTTGAGTGGCAATCTGATCAGATTTTGATTCAGAGTACATCACTGCAGATTCCCAGCCCCAGGCGCCTATAGAACCTGACAAAGCACTGACTAAACGCAAAGCGTCTGTTTCTACTTCAACAGTGCGTGGAGTACCAAAACGGGCATCAAAAGCAAAACCATAAAGCTCGCGGCCTGCAACAGTATCAAATGGGTCTATATAGAGTTGATCCAGCAGCTCGTTACGAATATCCGGGCCAAAAATATCTAAGGCTGTTTCATCGACATAAGGACCTTCACTGTCATCCAGTTGGTTAATAGGAGCCGGGCTGGAGAGGGCGACAGATTTGGTGTTGCTGAAAAAAATATCGGTATTCCAGCTGATATCACCAAAATCTTTCTGGAAAACAGCACCAGTGGAGTAACTGGTTAAATCTGAGTTTAATTGATCGTCTTCATTCGGGTAATAAGCACAAATTTCTTCACCAAACTCTGTGGTGACAAGCTCGGTAGCGCAGCCTGGCGTGGCCAGTTCATTGCCTGAACGGACAGAGTTGTAATAAATATTGGGTGTGTTTTTTGGCAGGTAAGAGTACGAACTTTGGAGCAGGGGAGAACGGGTAAACTCTCTGTCCTGAGCGCTAAAGGCATTGCGATCAAGAAAATCAGCAAACAAGGTCAACTGACCACCAGCCACTTGTTGGCCTACCACTAAGTTAAGATTGCGGCGACCTTCATCACTGGACGCCATACTGTCGCCATAAGAGACATTCAGTTCAGCTCCGTCGTAGTCTTTTTTCAGTATGTAGTTAATAACACCAGCTACAGCATCTGCCCCGTAAATGGCCGAAGCACCTGTGGCTAAGACTTCAATACGTTCAATAGCAGCTAAAGGAATACTGTTTACATCAACAAAGTTCTGAGTGCCTGCAGCAAAAGAGCTGGCTGCCACACGGCGGCCGTTAATCAGCGTCAAAGTAGAAGCCGGGCCTAAACCACGCAATGATGCCGCTGCCTGTCCTGCTGGTGTTGACGTTGAGGTTGCACCACTTTCACTGGTGGAAAAGGTGCCGTCACCGCCTCTCAATTGGCCTATGTCTTTCAATAAATCAAAAATAGTATTGGCGCCTGATTTTTTAATATCTTCGCTGCTGATCACGACCAGCGGCTGAGCACCTTCTAAATCAACGCCCTTGAGGCGGGAGCCTGTGACTTCAATTTTTTCTATTGAATCGTTTTCAGTTGTAGTTTCAGTTTGAGCAGATACGGAAAAGCAGCAAGCCGCAACGGCCAGCGAAAGCATAGATGGTTTCAACATTTTTTATTACCTGTTGCTTCATTACAGCACTGTCTGCTCTGGCAACTGTGTTGCAGAGTGATTTTCAGCAGGCTGTTAGTTATTGTGATTTAGTTTGAAATAGCAAAACACCCAGCAGTAAGCTGGTGGTTTTGCTACTCGTTAAACCACTCCGACAGGTAGTAGGACGAGTAGTAATATGTAGCGAGACAAACCGCTTTTTTTAGCATATTACTTTACTGATGATTAAATTCAGATAGTTTTAAGATTTAACCGCTCTGTCATCTTCTGTCAATCAATCTTCGTGAGTAAAATTGATGATTGTCTAAAAAATGTTCAAAATGGCTGTTTTTACCGATTTTGCCGCTAAAGGCTACAAAATTTAACAGGACAATCAAGGTTTGGATCTGGCAGACTTGCTTCACTGTAAGCAACACTGAAATCTGGGCTTTTGCCCTTGTTGTAACAAATTGATCCCCAAAGGCAGATAATGCAACGAAGTGTTCACCCGTTAGTCCGGCGTTTAGCCGGCTTTTTAAAGCAATGGGGCTGGTTACAGTGTTTCTGCCTGTGTTTTATTTTATTGCAGGCTTTAACTGGCGTTATTACCGGCTTATACAGCCTGCTGCTGCACGATATGGTGCTTTGGTCTATGGTGTTGGGGGCTTTGCTGTTTTCTGCCTCTATAACGCCAGCCTTTTTACTGAGTAGCTTTTATTTAGTTCGCCATCTGGATGAAGCGCTGTTTTATTTGCAGGATTCGATACGGCAGGAAAAGTTGCTGAATCAGAATATGCAGGAAACCATTCGCCAGTTGAACTTTGAAATAGAAGAACGGAAAAAGGCCTTCCAGGCCAAGCGCCGTGCTGTTGATGAATTAAGACGTGAAATTACTGAACGCCGTAAAACCCAACAAGAGTTGGAAGAACAAAGTTTATTAATCCGCTCTATAGTCGATAGCTCCCCTGACTTATTTTACTACCGCGATGAAACCGGCCGTTTTGTCAGCTGCAATAAGATGTTTGAGGTCATTATGGGCAAATCAGCTAAAGAGTTGATAGGCCATTATCCGGCTGAACTCTACGATGCTGAATCCACACCTATCGCTATTCTTACCGATCAGGAAATCTCAGCCAGCCGCGTAGAGCTGACCTTAGATGTGGATTATCAAACACCAGATGGTCGCATGTTGTGGTTTGAAATGCGCAAGGTGCCATTTTTTGACAAACAAGGTCGCTACATTGGCTTGCTTGGTTTTGGCCGGGATATCACCTCACGTAAACTCGCTGAGCAGGCACTGGAAAAAGCCTATCAGGATAAAGGTAAGTTTATTGCTACCTTAAGCCATGAACTGCGTACGCCATTAAACGGCATTGTAGGTTTAACCAGACGTCTGTTGGAAAGTCCGTTGTCGACTGAGCAACGCAGTTGGAGCAATACCATCTTCAGCAGTGCTGAAACGCTAGGTAATATTTTTAATGATATTATCGACTTAGATAAAATTGACCGACAAGATTTAGACATAGTTTATCAGTCAGTGCAGCTTTGCGACTTTGTGCATGATATCTGCAATTTTGCCCACTTAATCTGTCAGCAAAAAGGTTTGAGCTTTATTGAACCTGAAGCTGTACCGAGCCAGCTTTATGTTCGTCTGGATCCTACCAGGGTGCGTCAGGTGTTGTGGAACTTAATTAATAATGCGGTGAAATTCACTGCCCGTGGTTCAGTGCAACTTGGTGTTTCCTTAAGCTCAGATGATCCGGCAGAGCTTTGTTTTAGCGTGACAGATACCGGCATAGGTATTGTTGAGGCGGAGCAGCAACGCATTTTTGATATGTACTATAAATCCAGCGATGGCAGGCGTTTAAGTATAGTTGGTTCAGGCATAGGTTTATCTGTATCCAGGGCTTTAGTTGAAGCTATGTCGGGCAATATTAAGCTTGAAAGTGCAGTTGGCAAAGGCAGTACTTTTATTATGTCTTTACCGGCGGAGCTTACTTCAGCACCTGCTGCAGTGCCACAAGCCCAGTATCCGGCTTTAACCATTTTACTGGTAGAGGATGTGCCGCTAAATGCTGAGATTGCGACTAACTTGCTGGAGCAGCGTGGTCATCAGGTGATTTTGGCAGAAACAGGTGAAGACGCTTTAGCTTTGCTGGAAACTGAAGATGATATAGATTTGGTGCTTTTAGATATGCAATTGCCAGATATGTCGGGCGACCAGGTCGCACGTTTTATCCGTGCTGAAGCCTCTTTGGCCAGATTACCAGTGGTGGTATTAAGTGCCAATGTGCGTAAAGCCGAACAGCAATTAAAAGATGTGCGGGTCGATGGAGCTTTAGCTAAACCTATCAATACCAATAAGCTGGATCAGATTTTACATCAATTGTTTGGTGCTCCTGCTCCAAAAGAAATCACAGCCGAAAAAGCTCAGGATCAACAAATTCTTGATCAGCAAACCCTGGATGATTACCTGCAGTCTTTAGGTAAAACCACTATGTTACGCAGCGTGCAATTGTTTGTGCAGTTATTGCCAGGTTATATCAATAAGATGGTGGAAACTGCAGTACAGCAAGACATCAATGAATTTCAGGAGGCGGCACACAAACTCAAGGGCGCAGCTGCTTCTGTTGGCTTGTTGTGGGTGCAGCATCAGGCTAAGTTAATGGAGCAAGCAACTGAGCTGCAAGGCATGGAAAAGCAGTTGATCAATTTCCATATAACAATAGAGCGGCACTTGGCCGCTCTAGAGGAATATATCGAAGCCTGGGTTTGATCCGTCAGACATCCTGTTGGAATTATAGAAGGGCAGGGATTATTTCTCTAATTTACCAACAAAGCGGTAACCTTCACCGTGGATGGTGCTGATCAGCTCTGGGCTATCTACGTCAGATTCAAAATGCTTGCGGATACGGCGAATAGTTACATCCACAGTCCTGTCATTTGCTCTGAGTTCACGGCCTGTCATATGACGGATCAGTTGTTCGCGGGTGAAAATTTTACCCGGGCTGTCCAGCATTAAACGTAAAGCACGGTATTCACCTTTAGGTAAACGGCGTGATACACCTTCTGGAGACGTCAGGTTACGGCTGTTCTCATCCAATACCCAACCATTAAATTTCACTACACTTTTATGCTCTTCCACTACAGGTTGAGATACAGTGCGGTTTAACAGGTTGCGGGCACGAATAGTCAGTTCACGTGGGTTAAAAGGTTTAGTCAGGTAATCGTCAGCGCCAATTTCCAGACCTAAAATGCGATCGACTTCACTGTCACGTCCGGTCAGAAAAATCAGACCCACGTTTTCTTTCTGGCGTAATTCACGGGCAAGGATCAGACCGTTTTTACCAGGCAGATTGATATCCATAACAATCAGATTGACTTTGTGTTCAGCCAGTTTTTGGTTCATTTCTTCGCCATTCACTGCTTCAACCACATCATAGCCTTCGCCTTCAAACAGGCTGACCAGATTCAGTCGTGTTACTTCTTCATCTTCAACAATCAGAATAACAGGGGTCTGCATTATGCTTAAACCTTATGTGAACGTAATTAAGTATTTGATTTGTATCTTTTTAGAAAGAGAGTGACCCATGGTCAATGTCTGCGCAATTATATAGACCACAGATTTTGTTAACAAGTGGATTTGTTAACAATTAGTGTTGCCTAATGTAAGTTGTTGAAAAACATCCTGTTGTTCAGATTTTTTATCTTATTTAGGGATAACAGGGAAGTCGATTTGAATGTCTATGCCATGATCCAAAGAACTTTCCAGCTGAATTTTGCCGTTTAAAGCTTGTGTCACTAAGTTATAGACTAAGTGCATACCAAGGCCGCTGCCACCTTCACCTCTTTTTGTGGTGACAAAAGGATCAAAGATGCGCTTCTTAATATTCTCAGGCACACCGGCACCGTTGTCCTGGTAATGCAAGTAACAACGACTGTTGGCTAAGGTGACACTAATGGTCATGGTGCCTTGTTCCACCTGTTCAAAGGCATGGATCAGGCTGTTCATAATAAGGTTGATTAAAATCTGGCTGATTGGGCCTGGCTTGCTCTCCAGCTCCAGATGTTCATCACAATTGAGTATGACCTGATGTTGAGTTTTCTTCAGGTTTGGACGCAGTGATAACAGTACTTCATTCAGCAACTGATGCATGTTGAAGTATCTTCTGTTGTCGTTGGATTGATCAACAGCCACTTGTTTAAAGCTACGAATAAGGTTGGCGGCGCGTTCAAGATTACGATAAATAATGCCCAGGTTTTCTGCACTGTCGCCAAGAAACTTTGCCAGTTGATTAGAAGTTAATTTCTTATCATCAAAAGCTTTTTGTATTTCAGCCAGCTTATCCTGCATTAAAGTTGAAGCCGTAACACCAAGGCCGATAGGCGTGTTTACTTCATGGGCTACACCTGCCACCATTTGGCCTAAACTGGCCATTTTCTCAGTTTCAACAATTTGATTCTGATACTGGTGCAAGGTCGATAAGGTGTTCAGTAAATCCTGGTTTGAGGTTTTCAGAGCTTGTGTTCTGTCATTGATTTTTTGTTCTAAATCCTGGTTTAACTGGCGTATTTCACTTTCGGCACTACGCAGTTTAGTGATTTGCTGCTCAGTTCTGTCCAGCATAGTGTTTACCGCCCGGCCCAAATTATGGAACTCAGTGATTTCCATGGGGGGCACACGAATTTGGTAATCTTTTTCTTTGGATACTTTTTGCACCAGAGTCAGCAGGCTATACAGTGGCTGGGTAAAGCGCCTTTGTAATCTGTTGGCGATAATAAAAGCGCCAATTAAAGAGCATAAAGCGATCAGAATATCGAACAAAACCCGGTTTTGCACATAACGGCTCAGCTCATCAAGGCTGGCTCGAATATAAACATAACCTATTAATTTACCGTCTGATTCTATTTTTTTAGTCAGCTCCATTACGCCATCACCTATGGTGGTGTTTTGGTACTGCTCTACTTTATTGAACTGAGTAGGATAGGGGCCAACATCTCTTCTGTTGTAACTGGAGAAAAAGCTCAGCTCGCCATTTTCCTGCAATTTATAGATGTGAATGTTGTGTAAGCGTGATTCAGCGGCAAAAGAAGCAAGGCGTCTGTCCTCTACTTCTGAGTCATCTATTTCGATGGAACCTACAGCGTTAAAGGCAATAATGGCAGCATAAGAGTGCAGTTGTTCAGACAGGTTTTTCTTCTCGGCTTTGATATCCTGCAAGGTGGCGATGGTTAAAGAAATACAAAGTGTGATGCTACAAATCAGCATCACCACCCATATCAGCGCACCTTTGATTGAACTCGCTTTTAAAGCTGGACCCATTAATCCTTCCATCATCAGTCAATCTGTTATCGAAGCTATAATATTGAAGTTACACGCATTTGCAAACTTTCACCAGTTCGCCCACTGACAAAAAAATAAAACGGGTTATAAGCCAAAGTAATTGATGTTGCAACGAGGCGACAAGTGCGTGAGACCCCAGGAGCATAGTAGTCCTATGTGACTGGGGCGAGCGAATGCAGTCAACAAAGTTGCAGCTTCAAGTACGAAGGGTTTATAGTGGTTGGAACTTGTGGCGACGAGGACAAACCATGGACTTATGGGATAACTACAAAACGAGTGTTTTTTTGTGCCATCAACCTCTTGGTGATCAAATTAACTTTGCTATTATCAGCGCCCAAAACCCTTGTGGCCATATTCAAACCCCCTCCAGAAACTTATTACTCGACAATCACTTTGCCAACACCCTCGACAGTATGAATGTGCCTTACCGCGAAATTGTCGGTTGTTCACCAGATCTTAGTTTTCAGGAAAAAAGCTGGGCTGTACTTTGCGATAAAACCAAAGCTATTAAGCTGGCTATTATGTTTGAGCAACATGCTATTTATTGGGTAGAGCAGGGCAAGTTATTTTTGGTACCGGCGCTTTTGCAACAAGATGAAGAGTATTTAGGCGAGTTTAACCCGCGCCAGATAGTATTGGGCTAGTTGAATAAAAGCAGGGCTAATCTTTCAGCACTTGCAGTATAGGCTCAATTTTTTGACCTAAAGCATATTCCAGCTTCAGGCGTTTCAGCTTTTGTTTGTGGGCTTCGTCTTCGTCTGCTGGCACTGATAAAAATTCTTTAAAATCAGCAACGCAGATACACAACATGGCAGGTTTTGCCATGTTTTCTAATTGACCAAGTCTGTAGATCTGATGAGGACAAGCTAAAGTGCGCTCCGGTGACTGAATACAGTCAGCCAGAGGTGCGGCGCTAAAAGTTAAAGCGGCCATAACGACCAAAACCCTTCTCATCAGCAGATCCTTTTATTTGCGGTCTTTTTTACAATAATAAACCACAAAACCGTCACGACGACCAAGCTCTTTTACCTGACCAAAAATTTCAGTCAACTGAGCCACATAAGGTAAATGCACGTTAGCCACTAAAGTTAAAGTACCACCTGGTTTTAACTCATTAAAAGCATCCCGGAAAAACTGCTCACTAATATGGTAGTCGGTTTTTAAACCTGTGTGGAAAGGTGGGTTGCTGACAATATGGTCATAAGCAGCGCTGCGTGACGGAATACCATCGGCGGCTATAGTTTCACCTGGCAGCTTATTCGCCTTTAAAGTGGCAGCTGTAGAGCTGACAGCTAAAGTGCTGATGTCAGACGCTGTTAGTTTAATTTCCGGATGCCTTTTGACTAAAAAGGCACCGATAAAACCTGCACCACAAGCAAAATCCAGCACTTTACCTTGCTGAATATGGCCTAAATGCTCCAGCAATAAGTTAGTGCCTAAATCTAATTTGCCGTGGTTAAACACGCCAGGCAGTGAACACAGCTTTAAGCTGATACCGGCTTTTTCGATACTGAACTGATGAAACTCCGCGGTTTTTAACTCGCTTTGTAACAAACCATCCAGTTCAAACCATAAGCAGTGTTTGGCATTGTCATGTTTAAAAGCTTTTAACCCGAGCTTTTCAGCCTGATTGCCTAAGCTTTTAATGCCACCTTTGTTATCACCAACCAAATAGACTTCGGTTTTGTCGTTCAGTGCTGTTTTAATTTGAGCTAAAGAGCTTTGCAGCTGATCTTTGCTTTTAGGGTAAAACAGCACCACTCGGTCTACTGTTAAATCAGCTGGCAACGCATCACCCAAATAACAAGGGCTTTTGCTTTGCTGCTGCCAATTATTAGCAACAGCAATGTTTGAGGTTAAACAAAACAGCTCCAGCTCTGGCGCTTTTTGTTTTAATTCAGCGGCCAGACGGTCGGCCATAGGTTCTACCAGCAGCACTTTGCCTGATAAAAAATCAATATTGCGCAGCAACAGCTGACTGGTATTGTCCAACATATTAACTTTCCTTCCTGAACATCAGATCCCAAACGCCATGGCCTAAATTAACACCACGGTTTTCGAATTTAGTCAGAGGCCTATGTTCAGGGCGTGGTACATAGTCATTGGTTTCTGACAGGTTGCTGTAACCTTCAGCAACTTTCATGATTTCCAGCATATGTTCAGCGTAGTTTTCCCAATCAGTTGCCATATGAAATACACCACCAATTTTTAACTTACGGCGTAATAACTGGGCAAACTCAGCCTGAACAATACGTCTTTTATGGTGACGTTTTTTATGCCATGGATCAGGGAAAAACAACTGCACTGTGCTTAAGCTGTTGTCTGCAATAGAGTCGTTTAAAATTTCGATGGCATCGTGTTCAAACACCCGCAGGTTTTTAACACCTTCAGTTTCGGCTTCACCTAAACAAGCACCTACACCTGGTTTATGTACTTCGATACCAATAAAGTCTTTATCCGGCGCGGCTTTAGCCATTTGCACCAAAGACTTGCCCATACCAAAACCAATTTCCAGCACTAAGTCGGCTTCACGGCCAAAGACTGCTGTCATATTGTAAGGCGTGGCCTGGTGTTCAAGACCCATAGTTGGCCAGAATAAATCTAAACTGCGCTGCTGGCCTTTGGTCAGACGACCTTCCCTTAAAACAAAGCTACGAATACGGCGCAGGTATTTGTTTTCCTGAAGCTTTTCGTCCTGTGGCTCTGTGTTTGGTTGTTCCGGGTGGGTCATCTTGGTCTCCAAAAAATGTGATGCAGCCTGCTGCTGCATTAAGTGCTATCGAATGCGGCGCGTATTATCCTTGTTCTGTCGCTAATGCTCAACCGCTAATCTTGATTCAACAAAAACAGCAAAAATGCTAGGCTATATATCGTTTTGAATTATTGAACCTGAGTAGTGATAGCTGTGCTGACTTCTGAGTATTTAACCTGCCCTGATCTTTTTGCCGATACTGTAGTCGACTGGCAAAAAACCGATGGCCGTAATGCCTTGCCATGGCAACAAGACTCCAGTCCTTACCGGGTGATGGTCAGCGAACTGATGTTGCAGCAAACTCAGGTCACTACAGTGATCCCTTATTTTCAGCGCTGGATGCAAAAACTCCCTGATATTCATGCCTTAGCAACTGCTGATACCGACACTGTAATGGCGTTATGGCAGGGCTTAGGTTATTACGCCAGAGCCCGTAATTTACATAAAGCCGCTAAATACATAGTGTTTGATTTAGGCGAGTTTCCTTTTGAATTAAATGATTTATTAACTATTCCCGGTATTGGTCGTTATACAGCAGGTGCTATTCGCTCTTTTGCTTATGATGCTTATGGCCCGATAGTGGATGGGAATGTAAGGCGTTTATTTTGCCGTTTATTTGGCATCGAAGGTGTACCAACCACTTCTGCAGTGGATAAAAAGTTGTGGGCTTTGGCCGATTTATTAACGCCAAAACAAAACAATAGACGTTTTGCTCAGGCACTGCTGGACTTAGGCGCAACTGTTTGCAAACCCAAACAAGCGGATTGTTTAAGTTGCCCACTTCAAACCCAGTGTGTGGCTTTTAATACTGGCCGGGTAGCAGAGCTACCAACAGCTAAACCTAAAAAAGCCACCCCAACCAAAGCAGGACATTTTTTGTGGATAGAGCAAGGCGATAAGCTGTTGCTGCAAAAAAGACCAGACTCCGGCATCTGGGCTGATTTATGGTCTTTACCCCAGGTAGATGAAAGGGCCGAAGCTTTGTCGCAAGCCAAACTACAGGGCCAGTTTCAGCATGTGTTTTCGCATTACAAGTTAGATGCTTCGGTCTGGCATCCGGTGTCAGGTGTATCCGAGCCTGCAGGCAGCAGTTGGTATAACAAAGATCAAGTGATGGAGATTGGTTTACCAGCCCCTATCCGCAGCTGGATTGAAAAGAACTGGCTGAATAAAAGCTAACTGCTTGCGATGAAGTCGTTTACAATATCGGCCTTTTTAAAAGCTAAGCATTGAGGTGAATAATGTCCCGTCAGGTATTTTGTGTTTATTTGCAAAAAGAAGCAGCAGGTTTAGATTTTCAGCTGTACCCGGGTGAGCTTGGCAAAAAGATTTTCGACAGTATCAGCAAAGAAGCATGAGCTTTATGGCAGTCGAAACAGATTATGCTGATCAATGAAAAAAAGCTGAATATGATGAATCTGGAACACCGCAAGTTGCTGGAAGAACAGATGCAATTGTTTTTATTTGAAGGCAAAGAAGTTCAGATCGAAGGTTACGTTCCTAAAGCCAAATAAATCCAGCAAATCTCTAAGGCGTGGCTGGTTTAAAGTCACGCCTTTCTTTATAATTCGCATTAGAAAAATTAATTCTTTTTTACCTAAGGCTGCAGGCTATGGCTCGGCGCTTACCCCCTCTTAATGCGTTAAAGGCTTTTGAAACTGCGGCCCGTCATCTTAGTTTTACTAAAGCGGCTGAAGAGATGTTTGTTACTCAGGCTGCTATTAGTCATCAGATCAAAGCCCTGGAAGACCATTTAGGTTTAAAGCTGTTTATGCGGAAGAACCGCTCTTTGCTTTTAACCGAAGAAGGACAGAGTTACTTTTTAGATATTAAAGAAATTTTTCTGCAGCTGCATGAAGCCACAGAGAAGTTATTAGCTCGTGGTGCCAAAGGCTCTTTAACTGTCAGTTTGCAGCCAAGTTTTGCTATTCAGTGGCTGGTGCCGCGTTTAAGTTTATTTAGTGAAGAGCATTCCGACATAGACGTGCGGATTAAAGCGGTCGACTCAGACGAAGGTTCATTAACAGACGATGTAGACGTAGCTATTTATTATGGCCGCGGCAGCTGGCGTAACTTGCATGCCGACAAACTGCACACTGAATACTTACTGCCGGTATGTTCGCCTTTGTTATTAAACGGCGCTAAGCCATTAAAAGATGTAGCGGATTTACGTCACCATACTTTGTTGCATGACGGTTCGCGCCAGGCCTGGAAAGATTGGTTTGTCGGACAAGGCTTTAAAAACTTTAACGTCAATCAGGGGCCGATTTTTTCACATACAGCTATGGTATTGCAGGCCGCTATTCATGGTCAGGGGGTGGCTTTGGCGCATAACGTAATGGCAAGACCAGATATTAACTCAGGTCGCTTAATAGTGCCGTTTCACCATGTATTGCTGAGTAAAGACTCGCATTATCTGGTGTGCCGTGAAAACCAGACTGAGCTTGGTAAAATTGTTGCCTTCAGGCAGTGGATGGCGAAACAGGTTGAGCTGGATCAGCAGGACTTTGCTGAACAACATTTTAATAATTCGACACCGGATTAATTGATGCCAGAGCAGTTAGCCTTATGCACCAAGCCTGTCGCCAGATTGCTGTTGTCTCATGGCGCAGGAGCGCCAGTGCAATCAGAGTTTTGTCAGCTTTTGGCAGAGCAACTGGCAAAACAACATGTTGAAGTCTGGGGTTTTAACTTTGCTTATATGCAAAAGACGCTGGCAGGTTCCAGGCAGTTACCAGCAAAAATGCCAGTATTAATGGCTGAACTATCAGAGCAGATAAGCCAAATGCCAACAGATTTGCCTTTAGTTATTGCAGGTAAGTCGATGGGTGGTCGGGTTGCCACTCTACTTGCTGCATCTGAATTATTACCGGCAGCGGTGAGAGGGGTGATAGCTTTTGGTTATCCTTTTCATCCGCCGAAAAAAGGTAGTTGGCGAACAGAACATTTTGTCGATTTAAAAAGGCCGGTATTAGTGCTGCAAGGAGAGCGTGATCCTTTTGGCAGCAGTGATGAGCTGGCAGGAAAAAGCTGGCCTTTGGTAGATATAAAGTGGCTACAAAGTGGCGATCATGATTTTTCGCCATTAAAGAAATCAGGTTTTAGCCAACAGCAGCTGATTGCACAAGCTGCTTCTCTGAGTCGGAGCTTTATTAATGAATGTATTCTGGAAAATTAACTTTAGTCTGGCAGCCTTTTATGGCGCAGTGACTGTAGGTTCGGCCGCTGCTTTAATGCATTTATGGCGTGGCACTATAGCTACAGAACAATTGGCTGTGCTGTTAAGCGCGGGTTTTATCTTAGCTTTTCATGCCGTGGCTTTATTGGCCTTATCGGCTTTTGACAAACTGCAACAACAAAGCCCATGGTTAAGCCGCATCTGCGCTTGCGCCATGCAAATAGGGATTTGGTTATTTGTTTATACTCTGGTAGCTGGTGTATTTAAGCTGCCTTTACATTTTTCAGCTCTGGCGCCTTTAGGCGGTCAGTTGCTTATTTTAAGCTGGTTGGCTTTGGCCATCAGCCCTTGGATCAGGAAATAACATGAAGATGAACCAACTTTTGCTGTATTGCCGTTCAGGTTTTGAAAAAGAATGTGCAGGCGAAATTCAGGATAAAGCGTCGCAGCAAGAGGTATTTGGTTTTTGCAAACTGACCAAAGACTCAGCTTTTGTCATTTTTGAAGCTTACGACAGCGAAGCCTTAGCTGCTTTTTACCGTGACTATGACTTTACTAATTTCATTTTCGCCCGCCAGTGGTTTTTGCTGGTGGATGACTTGCTGCAACTGGATCCCGCCGACCGTATTACTACAGTGGTTGAATCGGCAGTAGCTGCTGAATTATCTGCTTTTGGCGAGATCAGGGTGGAATACCCGGAAACCAACGACGGCAAAACATTATCTACTTTAGCGCGTAAACTGACAGTGCCACTGCGCCAGTCATTGCGTAAAGCTGGT
Organism: Gammaproteobacteria bacterium; assembly: GCA_018815765.1. Classification (GTDB taxonomy): domain Bacteria; phylum Pseudomonadota; class Gammaproteobacteria; order Enterobacterales; family Alteromonadaceae; genus Pararheinheimera. Next base: position 32,667 of record JAHIWM010000021.1, read on the forward strand.
GTATTGCTGCAAAAAGAAAACTCCAGAGCTCCGGTACTGCATTTGTTTATGCAAAGTGGCAGCAGTGCTTATTTAGGTATTTCTTACCCAGAAAACAACAGCCCGCTGGAAAACGGCATTATGCGGCTGAAGTTTCCATCTGATGCACCTAGTCGTAGTACGTTAAAGCTGGAAGAAGCATTTATTCAGTTTATTCCAAAAGACGAATGGGAAACCCGTTTAACTTCAGGCATGAGAGCTGTGGACTTAGGTGCTTGCCCTGGCGGCTGGACTTATCAGTTGGTTAAACGCAGCATGATGGTCACAGCTATAGACAACGGCATGATGGCGCAGTCTTTAATGGACACAGGCCAGGTGAAACACTTTCAGGTCGACGGTTTTAAATTCAGTCCGGACAAACGCAATGTGTACTGGCTGGTCTGCGATATGATTGAAAAACCACAACGTGTTGGCAAACTGGTGTGTGACTGGCTGATCAATGACTGGTGTCAG
>JAHIWM010000184.1 GCA_018815765.1 Gammaproteobacteria bacterium
AAATACGTTCGGCAAATTCTTGTTGATAGCCTCTGCTTAACATGCCATCGATCAGTTTTTGTTTAAACTGGATCAGCTCGCCGGTTTTTTTCCAACTGGCCATAGCACGGCGTAGCTGATCGGCTTCACCACCACTAAAGCCTGCGGCCACCATCGCCAGTTTAATCACCTGCTCCTGGAAAATAGGCACACCTAAAGTACGTTCCAGCACGCTTTGTACTGCAGCGGAAGGGTAAGACACTGCTTCTTCACCATGACGGCGTTTTAAATAAGGATGCACCATATCGCCCTGAATAGGACCTGGCCGCACTATGGCTATCTGGATCACTAAGTCGTAATAGATCTTTGGGCGAAGCCTTGGTAGCATCGACATTTGGGCCCGTGATTCAATCTGAAATAAACCTATAGTGTCGGCTTTTTGAATCGCTTTATAGACCTTGGGGTCGTCACCTGCTCTGGTAATACCCGCTATGCTTAACTCTGTATTCTGGTAACGCCTGACTAAATCAAAAGCCTTACGAATGGCGCTCAGCATGCCTAAAGCCAACACATCTACTTTTAATAGCTTTAATGATTCCAGATCATCTTTATCCCACTGGATCACAGTGCGATCGGCCATGGCAGCATTTTCCACCGGTACCAGTTCGTACAAAGGCCCCTGGGATATCACAAAACCACCGACATGCTGAGATAAATGCCGTGGCATGCCCACCAATTGCTGCACCAGTTGCACCAGAAGCTGAGCTTTTTTCGCTTGAGGATCCAGCCCCAACTGAGTCAACTGGCTGCTCCAATGCTGGCTTTTATCGCGCCTGTGCAGGTTTTTTAAGAAAAATTCCACCTGATGCAGCTCAAACCCCAAAGCTTTACTGATGTCGCGAAAGGCGCTTTTAAAGCGATAACAAATCACAGTAGCAGCCAGGGCTGCGCGTTCACGGCCATATTTCTGGTAAATATACTGGATCACTTCTTCACGGCGTTCATGTTCAAAATCTACATCTATATCAGGAGGTTCAGCCCGTTCTATCGAAATAAAACGTTCGATTAAAACCTGAATTTGGCGTGGGTCCACAGCAGTAATGGCCAGGCAATAACAGACCACCGAGTTAGCCGCTGAGCCGCGGCCCTGATACAAGATTTGCTGCTGCTGCGCAAATACCACCAAATCATGAATAGTTAAAAAGTAGAAGGGGTAGTTCAGCTGTTCTATTAAATCTAGTTCTTTGTTGATGGTCTGCTGGATATCATCAGGCACCCCACCAGGGAAGCGTTGTTTCTCGCCGGCTTTCACCAAATCCCGTAAATGCTGCATGGCTGTTTTGCCTTGAGGCACCAGTTCAGCCGGGTACTGGTAACTTAATTCATCCAATGAAAAATGGCATAAATCAGCCAGTTTCTGGCTATTATCCAGAAGCTCTGCCGGAAATAACTGCTGCAGTTTTTTAATCGGCCTTAAGCTTTGCTCGGCGTTACTTAATAGCTGGCGTGCCATATCAGGCACAGCTATGCCAGCTTTAATGGCGCTTAATGCATGTTGCAAAGGCAAACGACTGGCTTGATGCATCAGCACTTCACCTGTTGCACAGCAGGGCAGTTGCAACTGCTCTGCCAGTTGCTGGCAATAGGGCAGATAAAACTGGTCCTGACTTTGTAATTTGCGGCTGGCCCCAAGCCATAACCGTTCTGCATGATGTTGATTTAACCAGTTGCCCCAGTACTGATCGGTCTGATGATCGCCGCTGGGCAGCCAGAGGATCTGACAATGCTGAACACGCTGAATATCCCATTCGGCCAGCTGGTACGAGCCTTTTTCGGCGCGGCGTCTGGCTTGGGTAATAATGCGGCATAACTCGCTATAGGCTGTTTTGTCCGGACAGAGCAACACCAGCCGTAACTGTGGGTTTAGTACCAATAAAGAGCCAATAATCAGTTTCAGTGGCAACTGCTTTTCTTTGATCTGATGGTGAGCGCGTACTACGCCTGCCAGCGAGCATTCATCGGTAATAGCCAACGCCTTGTAACCTAAAACAGCAGCTTGTTGCACTAATTCAGCCGGGCTGGAAGCGCCTTGCAGGAAGGAGAAGTGGCTTTGGCAAACCAGCTCAGAGTAGTCACTGTGTGTGGTTGAGTTTTGGCTTTTCATTAGCTGAAATACCCCTGCAGGTACAGCTGTTCCGGCTGCTGTAAATCACGGTAGAGCCATAACCACTGGCCTTGCGCATTTTGGCCGACATAATAGTCGCGGTGCTGGCTCTGTTGTTGCCACCAGCCACTGCTTAAACGTTCAGGGCCATAATGCAGCTGGAGTTGTTGCTGCTGTTCTGTATCAAGAGGCTGTGGTGGGCTGACTAAAAATGCCGGGCGCACCGCAGCTAAAGTACCAGCGATAGCTGTTTGTGGTTCTAAAGCAGAAGCGTAGCCGCTGGCCTGCTCAGGCAGTAAATCGTTGTGTAAACAAGGGCTTTTTACCTGATCTTTCCCCAAACGCGCTTGTAATAACGACAAAAGTTGTAAAGCAGAGTACAGCTGCTCTTTACCTGAAAATAAAGATTTATACTGAGCGTAACGCGGCCCACTGCGCTTTAAAATCAGTTTCAGCTGTATCACGGGCTTGTTCAGTTTCACACGCTCCAGCTGCAATTCGCAGATCTTCAGCCAGTCTTTACTTTGATATTCGCCCTGAGCTGAATGCAGTTGCAGCTGTTGCTGCTGATCCTGGCGCTGCAGTAAGCAAAGTTCCAGCTGATAGGCCAGTTGATCCCGCTGCTGTAAATACAGCTGCAGCAAGCCAAACAAATGCTGCAAAGGCCCAAGCAACTGGTCACTGCGCTCCATTTCGTACAGCAGTTCCAGCTGTTGCTCAAAGTGTTCTACGGGTTGGATAAACTGTAGTAACGCAGGTTTTGCTCCAGTCAGTTGCTGTAAATACTGCAGCATTTCAACACCAAAACGCCGCACCAGTTCGGCCTGTGGGATTTTCAGTACGTCACCAAGCTGTGTCAGCCCAAGCCGCTGTAATTGTTCCTGTAGCTTGTCTGGCAATTGGGCATGTTGCA
>JAHIWM010000185.1 GCA_018815765.1 Gammaproteobacteria bacterium
CAGTCAGGCCTTAAGTACGCTGCTACAGCGTTTTTTTGGCGGCTCTCCGGCTTTGCTGGCACAACATCTGATAGAGCAGCAAGATTTAACGCCAGAGCTTGCTGATGAGTTACAGGCACAAATTGATGCTCACGCAGATAAGGCTACTCAGGGAGACTGATCATGCTGGAATTTAGCTGGTTGTTGTTTTATCTGGTTTTACATCTGCTACTGGCCTTGGTAACAGTGCCATGGTTGTACTGGCTTGGCCAAAGCTCGTGGCGGCCTGCACCGCACTGGATGTTGCGCTTGTGGACTGCATTGGCGGTGCTGTTGTTTGTGTTGCCTGCTGTTGTATTAAGTGAAGGCGCTGAACAGGCAACGCCGCAGCAATGGTTTAACGCTGACGTCACTGTTTTACAGCAAGAACTTCAGTTACCACAAGCCACAGCAGGTGCAGAGACCGAACCAGCTTTAACTCAGCGCTGGGCTTTGGCGCCACAGCTGTTTTATTTGTTTGTTCCGCCAGCCTGGTGGTTATTGATTGTGCCTTTGGGCTGCTGCTGGCAACTAGGGCGATTTAGCCAAAGTTACCATGCAAGCCGTCAGTTATGGTTAAAGGCAAAACCTTTGAACTTGCCGGATTTTGCCAACCTTCAGCCAGCATTGTATCAGCACGCCGCCATTGATAGCGCTATGCTGGTGGGACTGCGTCAGCCTCGTATTATCCTGCCTGCTTTATGGGTGCAGCATTTATCGGCAGAGCAGTTACAGCATGTGATTGCGCATGAGCGTATGCATTGGCAACGAAGCGATTTAGCTGCTTTTTATCTGCAACAGTTATGTGCAGTGTTGTGCTGGTGGAGCCCGATCTGGGGCTTAATCTGCCGGCAACTGAATAAATATCGTGAATTAAGTTGTGATGCTGCTGTAACTGCGCAATTAACGCTGCCACATAGGTATGCCCAAACCTTGCTGGATTGCAGCAAAGCGGATTACAGCAAAGTAAACCAAGCCACGCAGCCTCTGGTACTTGCAATGCCATGGCAACAGCAACCTTTGTTAGCACAGCGGATCCGTCTGGTGTTGCAAGGTTCTGCAGGCAAAATCACACCACAAAGTTGTGCTTTGCTGATGGCGTTGTCTTTGTCAGTCGCCGCTACTCTGGTTTTGGCACAACGTACTCAGGTCGCGAAGTTACCAGCGGAATATGCCCAGGTTAGCCTGACTGAACTGACTCAGTTGCAACAACTGCTGCAAAAAGTGCGGCAGCGGGATTTAGCCGAAGTTCGTCAATTGATTGCTTCGGGTTATCCGTTAAATGCGGCTATGCCGGGTGAGGGCACAGCGTTAATGCTGGCCGTCAGAGCCAGGGATAAAGCTATGGTGGAACTGTTGCTTGCTGCTGGTGCTGATGTGAACCTAAGCAGCAGACGTGATGGCAACCCGCTGATTATCGCCGCGCAGCTTGGTGATCTGCAGTTAGCTAAGCTGCTGGTTCAGGCTGGGGCTGATGTGAATGCCATAGTATTGGCTGACGAAACGCCACTGATTAACGCCAGTTATATGGGTGATCTGGCGATGGTGCAGTATCTGGTTCAGCAAGGCGCCAGAGTGAATCTTAAAGTGGAAGCGACCATGATGGATGGCAGTGAACTGCGATCGCCACTCAGCAGGGCTTCTACTGCCGAAGTAAGGGCCTATCTGTTACAGCAGGGGGCTACACCCTAAAGCAAAACTGCTGCTCCTTTTTAGAATTTAATATTTTGTGAACTTCGGGTTCGGGCTTTTCAGCCTGCGGGCGAAGCTTTGCCAAAAAACCATGGAAAACAACAAGATTGAAAGGACAAAACCAATGAAAAAAAGAGGAATAACTACGGCAGTTCTGCTGCTGGCTGGGGCAGTGGTGGCATGGGATCAGTTGTCTGGCTGGACTGATTTATCGGCAAAGCTATCAGCCGGGGTACCGCAGCAAACAAAAGTGTATCAATCAGAGTTTCAGGCCTCTGCAGAACAAGCCATAACTGCACTGAAGCAAAGCCAGCAGCAAGGCCAGTTTCCGGCTTTGACCGCTGCTGTAGCATGGCGTGGTCAGTTGTTATGGGCTGGAGCTGTGGGTTATGCCGATCTTGAAAGTCAAAAACCAACCAGCATTGAAAGTCAGTTTCGAATTGGCAGCACATCAAAGGCGGTGACAGCCACTGCATTGGCCAGAGCTGTGGCTGCTGGTGCTATAGATTTGGATGCGCCAATCAGTCGCTATAAAACCGATCTGCCCAATTCGCAGTGGCTGGATTTAACTTTACGGCAACTGATGTCGCACACCGCAGGTTTTCCGGGCTACGACGGCAACACGGATCGGATTGGAGCAGTGCGCACCTGGGTCAAATGGGGCGAATTTCAGGATGTGCATGACGCTCTGGACTTGTTTGACGAAAGCAAAATGCTGTATCTGGCAGGCACCAATTTTCATTACAGCTCTTTTGATGTCAATTTGGCCAGTGCTGTACTGCAAAGTGCCGTGAAGCAGCCATTTTTACAGTATCTGAATAAAGAGGTCAGTCAGCCACTTGGATTGTCTTCTCTGGCTGCTTCCGAACAGCCTTATCCCCATCAGGTCAGTTTTTATATGACCCATGATGGTTATGCCAAAAAACACAGAGAGGTGAATTTAAGTCAGAAGTGGGCCGGAGGTGGCCTGGCCGCCAGTTCAGTCGATTTAGTCCTGTTAGGTTCAGCCTGGTTTAACTCTGACTTTATTCCGGCTGCAGTACAGCAGCAGTTCTGGACACCACAAAAACTTAATAATGGCGAAGTAAACGAGCAGTCTTATGCCTTGGGTTGGCGCAATTTTTCGCAAAACCATCTGTTTTGTGACAAAGACAATCCGCTGAGCCGCACCATTAGTTTTGTCCATCATGGCGGGGTGTCAGATGGCGCACAAAGCTGGTTAGTTATTTATCCGGAGTTACAGTTGGTGGTGGCGATGAATACCAATACAGTCAAAGAAAAGTACTGTGATTTTGCTAAACAGGCTGCTTTGATCACCCGACCTTTTTTACAGCAGATAGCTCCGGACTGGTTATTGCCTGCCAAGCAGCAGGAGAACAACAAAGGCTAAACCGCGCGTTAAATCATAGCTGCTTTGTTCTGTATCAAAGTGCTTTGCCAAAGGCAGGCATAAAGTGATGACTCAAAGTGATGCATCAGAGGGGGCAGCTATGGGTTGGATAGTGCGGGCTTTATTGTTTGTCAGCGGTGTGATTACCAGCTGGTTTGTCTCAGTGGAGGCCAGTAACTACATTGTCTATCAACTGGCTATAGCGGTTTGTCTGGTGGCTTTATGTGCCGCAGCTTTGGTTTATCTGCCAGAGTGGTGGCAGCGTTGGAAGCTGGGTTCAGGCAATAGAAAGCAATAAAAAGGCGACCCGCAGGTCGCCTTTTGTCGTTTTATGCAGCTGATCGTTAAATCGCAGCTATTTGTTCCTGCTGGGCTTTTAACTTGGTGATAGCTTCTAAAGCTTCTGCCAGTTTTTCACGCTCTTTCGCGAGTACAGCTTCAGGCGCTTTAGCAACAAAACCTTCGTTCGCCAGTTTGCTGGCCACGCGGTCATGTTCCTGTTGAGCTTTTTCCATTTGCTTGGCAATACGGGTCAGTTCGGCTTCTTTGTCGATAAGACCAGCCATAGGGATCAGAATATCCATTTTGCCCAAAAGCTGAGCTGCACAAGCTGGTGCTGTTTCGCCATCGGCCAGTACAGTAATGGCTTCTAACTTCGCCATATTCTGCAGGAAGGCCAGATTGCTTTGTAAACGGCGGCTGTCGTCTGCTGTCAGGTTACGCACCAGTACAGACAACGGCTTGCTTGGCGCTATATCCATTTCGCCACGTACGTTACGGATTGCAACGATAAAGCTCTTCACCCATTCCAGATCAGCAGTGGCGGTTTCATTCACCAGCGCCTGATTAAATTCCGGGTAGGCTTGCAGCATAATGCTGTCGCCAGGGTTCAGATCTTTACGCACCATGGGTGCCACCAACTGCCAAATTTCTTCAGTGATAAATGGCATGATGGGGTGCATTAAACGCAGCAAAGATTCCAGCACTGTCAGTAAGGTATGACGGGTGCCACGTTGCTGAGCTTCGGTGCCTTTAAACAATACAGGTTTGGTCAGCTCTAAGTACCAGTCACAGAACTGGTTCCAGGTGAATTCATACAGCGTATTGGCCGCCATATCAAAACGGTAGCTGTCTAAATAACCACGGAACTGGGTAATAGTTTGCTGATACTGACTGATGATCCAGTGATCGGCCAATGACAGCTCCATTTCACCACCAGCGAGACCACAGTCTTTTTCTTCGGTCATCATGGTGACGTAACGGCTGGCGTTCCATAGCTTGTTACAGAAGTTACGGTAACCGTCTAAACGTTTCATATCCCAGCTGATATCACGGCCTGTTGAAGCTAAAGCCGCTAAAGTGAAACGCAGCGCATCTGTACCGCTGGCTTCAATACCTTCAGGGAATTGTTTTTTGGTCTGGTTGCCAATTTTTTCGGCCAGCTGTGGCTGCATCATATTGCTGGTGCGTTTCACCAACAGGTCTTCCAGACTGATACCGTCAATCATATCCAGCGGGTCAATCACGTTGCCCTTGGATTTTGACATCTTGTCGCCGTTTTCATCACGAATAAGGCCAGTCACATACACCGTCTTAAACGGCACCTGAGGTTTGCCATTTTCGTCTTTAACAAAATGCATCGTCATCATAATCATCCGGGCAACCCAGAAGAAAATAATGTCAAAACCAGTCACTAATACGTCAGTCGGGTGGAAGGTTTTTAACTCTTCCGTATTGTCCGGCCAACCTAAAGTAGAGAAAGTCCATAGCGCTGAGCTGAACCAGGTGTCCAGTACATCGTTGTCCTGACGTAATTTCACGTCATTGCCTAATTCGTGCTTAGCACGCACTTCAGCTTCATCACGGCCTACATAAACTTTACCTGTTTCGTCGTACCAGGCAGGAATACGGTGGCCCCACCACAGCTGACGGCTGATACACCAGTCCTGAATGTCACGCATCCAGCTGTAGTACATGTTTTCATACTGCTTAGGCACAAACTGAATGTCGCCGTTTTCCACAGCTTCAATGGCCGTTTTGGCCATAGGCGCAACCCGCACATACCACTGGTCAGTCAATAAAGGCTCAATCACCACACCAGAACGGTCGCCGTACGGCAGGGTGTTATTGTGATCTTCTACTTTGTCTAACAGGCCAGCTGCATCAAAAGCGGCCACTATGGCTTTACGGGCCACATAACGATCCATTCCCTGGAATTCAGCAGGAATTTCAGCGTTATGCGCCGGATTCACTTCGCCATTCGGGAAGAAACATTCGCCTTCAGTGCGGATAGTAGCGTCAGCTGTCATCACGTTGATCATCGGCAACTGATGACGTTTACCTACTTCGTAGTCGTTAAAGTCATGAGCTGGTGTGATTTTTACGCAGCCCGTGCCTTTGTCTTTATCAGCATGTTCGTCCGCCAGGATTGGAATACGGCGGTTCACCAGCGGTAACAGCACTTCTTTACCAATCAGGGACTGGTAACGCTCGTCGTCCGGGTTGACTGCAACACCAGTATCGCCCAGCATAGTTTCAGGACGGGTAGTGGCTACTACGATGTAGTTTTTGCCATCAGCCGTAGTGACACCATCAGCCAGCGGGTAACGTAAGTTCCACAGGTGACCTTTTTGTTCTTTGTTTTCTACTTCTAAATCAGAAATCGCAGTGTGCAGCTTCGGATCCCAGTTCACCAGGCGTTTGCCACGGTAAATCAGGTCGTCCTGATACAGGCGCACAAAAACTTCCTGCACTGCATTCGACAGGCCAGCGTCCATAGTAAAACGCTCTTTGTCCCAGTCGACTGAGTTGCCTAAACGGCGCATTTGTTCGGTGATGGTGCCACCTGATTCGGCTTTCCATTCCCACACTTTTTCAATAAAAGCCTCGCGGCCCATGGCATGACGGTCTGGTTTGCCTTCGGCAGCCAGTTTACGCTCTACTACCATTTGCGTGGCGATACCAGCGTGGTCAGTACCTACTTGCCATAAGGTATTTTTACCCAGCATACGTTTGTAGCGGGTTAAGGCATCCATAATAGTTTGCTGGAACGCATGGCCCATATGCAGGCTACCGGTCACATTTGGTGGTGGGATCATGATGCAATAAGCACCATTGCTGTTATCACCACTTGGCTTGAAATAGCCTTTGCTTTCCCATGCCTGATACATGGCTTGTTCAACTTGACTCGGGTTAAATGTCTTTTCCATCTTCGTTACCTGAAACTCTCACTAAAAACGCAGGCCGGCCATCAGAGCTGCACTGTTTGCGGGGTTAACCCCGACTGGCGATAAAATTTAAATCGTTCCCGCGCCTGAACCTTTAACTGTTCTTCGGCTGGAACAAATTCGATAATTTGTTGAAAACGCTGACTAAAAGGCGGCACTGTTGCCGACAGGTTAATTAAAACCGGCCTCGCGTTGCTTGGAGGCAACCAGCTGATTTCCACCGGAGCGCCTCGGGCAGGGCCTTCGCCCGCCAGATTGTGTGGCACAAAACGCTCTGGATCAAAGCGCCATAATACCTCATCCAGCAGTTCGGCGTCCGCCTGATTTTGGCAGAACACAAAAACCCGCTGTCCGGCCTGATACAAATCGGCGCAAAGTTTTGCTGCTACATGAAAAAAAGCTGGCTCTGACGCCAGCTGTGATTCAGCTTCTGCTGCCTGTTCCGGCAGCAGATAAAAACTGACTTGAGGCACTGTTATCCCTCGATGTCGGTTCCGACACGGTTAATTAAAAACTGGGTCAACATAGCCACAGGGCGGCCTGTTGCACCTTTGTCTTTACCACCACTGCGCCATGCAGTACCGGCAATATCCAAATGCGCCCAGTTGTATTTACGGGTGAAGCGCGACAGGAAACAAGCGGCGGTAATAGTACCGGCGGCACGGCCACCTAAGTTACTGAAATCCGCGAACGGGCTTTCCAGCTGATCCTGATAGTCATCCCACAAAGGTAAACGCCAGGCTCTGTCACCACTTTGATCCGAGGCATTTAAAATTTCATGCGCCAGCGGGTTATGGTTACTTAATAAACCTGAAGCGTGTTTACCCAAAGCAATAACACAAGCGCCGGTTAAGGTCGCGACGTCAATGACGACGTCCGGGTCAAAACGCTCAACATAAGTTAAAGCATCACACAGTACTAAACGGCCTTCAGCGTCTGTGTTCAACACTTCAACGGTTTGGCCCGACATAGTAGTTAAAATATCACCTGGGCGATAAGCGC
>JAHIWM010000186.1 GCA_018815765.1 Gammaproteobacteria bacterium
GTAGTGCTGGGTATTATGATCACCAACGATCTACTGACACCGCTGATTTATCGTAAACAAAATGCTGAAGATCCTGGCCAGCAAAAAATCAAAGTCGTCACTTTAAGACGTTGGTCCATGTTGGCTGTATTGTTTTGTGGTTATCTGTATTACCGCTGGATAGGCACCAGCACAGGCCTGGCTCAGCTGGGTTTAATGGCTTTTGCTTTAATAGCCCAATTAGCACCAGCTTTAATTTTAGGTTTATTTAGTCAGCGTATTAACAGACAAGGAGCAGTCGCTGCTTTATGCAGTGGTCTGGCGATCTGGGCTTATATTTTATTGTTGCCGGAATTGGCCAGAGCCGGCTTTATTGGCGGAGACTGGTTAACGGATGGGCCTTTAGGTATCAACTGGCTAGCACCATCACAGCTTTTTGGTGGCCACATAGATTCAGTTAGTTTAGGTGTGCTGTTAAGTTTGACCGTCAATACAGGGATGCTGCTGTTGGTCAGCCACTTCAGTCAAACCCGCTTAGGTGAGTGGCTGGAAAGCTATCGTTTTTTGCGCCGCCCCAGCCAACCCAGTTCCAACAGTCAAAGCCCGGTGTTGAGTGTGCAGGACGGCTATTTATTAGTGCGGCGTTTCGCCGGCGAAAAAGAAGCAAAAAAGCTACTGCAACGTTACAGCAAAAACACAGTGGAACCCCAGCAATGGGCCAATCCGCAGTTTATGCAAGCGGTAGAACGTAGCCTGGCCGCCGTAGTAGGCGGAGCTTCAATGCGGCTATTATTGCAGGCCTCAGGCAAACATGCCCAGTTGCCTATTGAATCTGTCGCCCGTTTTGTCGACGAAGCCAGCCAGGTGTTTCAGTTTAATCAGGCCTTATTGCACGCCACCATCGACAATATCAGTATGGGCATCAGTGTGGTCGACGCCGATTTGCGGCTGATTGCCTGGAATCAGCGCTACCTCGATCTTTTTGCTTACCCGGCGGGTTTAGTAGAAGTCGGCCGGCCTGTAGAAGAACTACTGCGTTATAACCTGCAACGCGGTTTAGCAGGGCAACCGTTGTCTGAACATGAAATTTGTCAGGAAATCCAAAAACGACTGAATTACTTACGTCAGGGCAGCAGCTATAAGTTTCAGCGTCAGCAACAGGATGGCCGTATTTTTGAAATGCTGGGCAATCCGCTACCTGGTGGCGGTTTTGTTACCACCTACAGCGATGTCAGCTCTTTTATTGAAGTACAGCGCGAGCTGGAACAAAGCAATAATACGCTGGAACAACGAGTCAAAAGCCGCACCGCTGAGTTGGAACAACTAAACCAGCAACTGCAGCACACCAAACAACAACTCGAAGCTACCACAGCAGCTAAAACCCGCTTTTTCGCCGCTGCCAGTCATGATTTGATGCAACCTTTTAATGCCGCCGCCTTGTTTTGTGGCCTGATCCGCCAGCAAAGCCAACAGGATGAAGTGAAACAACTGGCGCAAAATTTAACGCATTCGCTGAATTCTGCCGAAGAGTTACTGGCCGCTATTCTGGAACTGACTAAACTGGATGCGGGTGTGGTTAAAGCGCAGGCTGAAACTTTCGCCTTGTCTGAATTATTGGATCAAAGTGCACGTGAAGCCGCTGTATTGGCCCAAAGCAAAGGCTTGAGCTTTACCTATATTCCGACCCGTCTTGGCACCTTCAGCGACGCTAAATTGCTTAAACGCGTGATCCAGAATTTATTGGCCAATGCGCTGCGTTATACCCAGAGTGGCAAAATTCTGTTGGGTGTAAAACGCCAGGGCAACACACTTAGAATTTGTGTTTGCGATACCGGCATAGGCATCAGCGAAGCAGACCAGCAGAAAATCTTTGATGAGTTCCAGCAAGGCAGTCAAGCCGACCAAAAAGGCCTGGGTATTGGGCTTGCGATCAGCCAGCGTATTTGCAGCTTATTAGGCCATGAAGTCAGCTTTAGTTCTGTGCCAAGCAAAGGCAGTTGTTTTTACATCAGGGTACCACTGGCCAGAGTCAGCCAACGTGTGTTGCCCCAGCTTAAATCCAGCCAGCCCAGTCGTTTTGCCGGTCAACGTATTCTGCTGATGGATAACGAAGCCGTATTACTGCAGGCGGTATCGCAATTGTTGCAAAGTTGGCATTGCGAAGTGATGGCCGTCAGTGCTCCGAATGAGGCATTGGCCGCGGTACAACAAGGCTTTAAACCTGATTTGATGTTATTTGATTACCATCTGGATCATGGTGCTACCGGAGTTGAAGTCGCTGTACAGTTGGCTGAGCATTTTGGCATCAGCGCTCCGGTGGTGATCAACTCAGCCGATCAAAGTGCTGATATCCGCCAGCATGCACTGAATGCTGGTTTTCATTTTATGCTGAAGCCACTGAAAGAAGTGTCATTAAAGCGCTTATTACAACGGCTGCTGAACTGAGCTACAGACTAAATTTTCTCAACTGTGAAGCTGAGCTGTAAAAGCTGATCTAAGCTTAGGCATTTCAATTTACTGAGGAAATCATGATGTCTGTGTTTGGTATTGTACATACGCTCATTAGCTTAATTCCTATACTACTGGCAGCCATACTGCTGTTGCAGCAGGGTCATATCAATCCGCGCAGCAAACTGGGCTTTTGGTATAGCCTGAGCACTGTCGCTGCAGTAGCCACTGCTTTTACTATTATGAAAACCGGTAAGCTCAGTGAAGGCCATTTCTTAGGCATTTTGATCCTGTTGCTAATTGGCGCAGCTTATTTGTTGCCAAAACTATCAGCCCTGCAAAACTTCACCCCTTTGCTTGAGAGAGTTTTAATGAGCACCAGCTTTTTTCTGATGTTTATTCCGACCACAGTCGAAAGCTTAAGCCGCTTACCTATTGGCGCACCGCTGGCTCCTGAAGGCCCTGAATCTCCATTAGTAAAACAAATCCTGGGTATTATTTTCCTGTTGTATCTGGCTGGTTTATTCTGGCAATACAAGAAGTTAAAAGTCGCAAGCTCCAGGCTTTCACAATCTGCCTGAGCAATCGGCTAACCTGCTGCACAGCTGGTTCTGACACCACGCAGTTTAACCAGCGGCAAACTGCTGCTGGAAAAACTGGATCACCACCTTTAAACCCGCTTTCATATGATGGCGGTTTGGATACACCAGATGCAGTGGCAGTGGCTCTGGCATATAGTCCTGCATCACTTCCACCAGACTGCCATTTTGCAGCTCTTTTTCCACCTGATAGCGGGTGACAAATAACAAGCCCATATCCGCCAAAGCTGCATGTTTGAGCGCTCTGTTGCTGTTGCATAACACCCTGCCTGACGTGAGCACTTCAATGCTCTGATCCATATATCGAAAAAACCAGGTGCGATCGGCAATGGAAGATCCCGAGCTTAAACACTGATGCTGACATAAATCTGCCGGGCTTTGTGGGGTACCAAAAGCCTCCAGATAACCAGGCGAAGCCACCATGGTAATAGGTAAACCCGGCAGTGATCGGGCAATAAGGCTGGAATTGGCCAAACGACCAAAACGCATGCCCAAATCCATTTTCTCTGCAATCAAGTCTACCACTTTGTCGTTTAAATCCAGTTCCACGCATAACTTTGGATACTGTTTCAATAACTCTGGCAACAAAGGGGCGATACGCAAAGTACCAAAGGTGACAGGCACACTGATACGGATTAAACCTGAAGGCTCGTCCCGTAGTTCGGATAAGTGATGTTCGGCCTGATCGGCCTGAGCCACCACCTGCTGGCAGTATTCAAAAAAAGCTTCGCCTTCAGAAGTTAAACTCAACTGACGGGTCGAACGCTGCAATAAACGTACGTTTAAATGTTGCTCTAAACGACTGATGGCTTTGCTGACTGCGCCTTTGGACATATCCAGCGCCACAGCAGCCTGGGTAAAACTGCGGCTTTCTACTACTTTGGCAAACGTAGCCATATCACTTAAACGCTGAAGCAACGACATCCCTGCACCTTTTTTCTTATGCTGTTTTCGTTGTTGATTTTAACCAGATTTTTTAACTCTGACTGTTTCTTTTAGGAAACTATCTGTCTTTGTTAAGCCTGCTAATCAAAGCAATAAGTACTGTCTACACTGCTCATTATTCAAACAGCAGGAGGGCAATACTATGTTCAGACAAAGTTTAATTCAGGTCTTTAAAGGCTTAGCTGAGTTTCATGGTTATGTGCCAGTTACTCCTACTGTACAGACTGAACCCGACAAAACCACAGCAGCCTGTCAGTTAAAACAGGCTGTAGTTCCAGTTCCAAAGCAAGCGGCGACCGTCAGTTGCTGCTAATCACCACTTCCTAGCTAATAGGCGTTGCCGCCTCTTGCCCACCCTAGCGGTGGGCTTTTTTATTCGCTGCCATCCATGGCGCTCACCCTGTCGGGCCATCGTCGCTTCGCTCCAATGTTCAAAATCGCTCCATGCGATTTTGTTATAACAGTTATTCAACCCAAAAAATCTTCCTTCATTTCACAAAAACTGCACCATACTTTGTACCTGTTATTTTTCAACGACAGGGAGAGCATCATGCTTTATCAGGTCAAAACCGGAGATACTTTAAGTAGCATAGCTGCTCGTTATTATGCTGATAGCAGCAAAGCAAGCTGGATAGCCAGTCAGAATCATCTGACCAATCCTAATCAGATTTATCCGGGTCAGCAGTTACAGTTACCCGACTTACCAACCACAACATCAGCCTCACTGGTGAGTCCCGCTTTGTTATCAGCATTATGCCCAAGATTAAGCAGCAGTACTTTGAGTAGTTTCTGCAACGCGCTGGATCTGGATTTACCTAAAGCTAAAATTACACCGCCTTTATGTGTTGCACACTTTATGGCGCAAACGGCACATGAAAGTGCGGGTTACTCGCAACTGAGAGAAAACCTAAACTACAGTGCCTCGGCTCTTACTTCTTTATTTGCTAAGTATTTTGTTGGTATGGATGTGAATAGCTACGCCCGTCAGCCGGAAAAAATCGCCAACCGCATTTATGCCAACAGAATGGGCAATGGCAATGAACAAAGTGGTGACGGCTGGGCCTACAGAGGCCGTGGTATTATTCAGCTTACGGGTAAGGCCAATTATCAGGCTTTTAGTCAGGACTGGGGCGTAGATGTAGTCAGCCAACCAGATTTAGTCGCTACAGATCCGATGTTGGCAGTGGCCTCTGGCTGCTGGTATTGGCAAAAACGCAATATTAATGCAGCAGCAGAAGCTGATGATCTGACCAAAGTCACCCAACTGATTAACGGTGGCACCCATGGTATAGACGACAGAGCGCATTTGCTTGGCATAGCTAAACAGCAGATGGGGTTGGGTTAAAACTCATCGGGCAGCTTCAGCTTCTCAAACAAAATACCGGCAAGGGTGCGGTTATTCACATTCAGTTTGCGCAAAATCGCCGACACATGCTGCTTGATGGTGGTTTCCTGCACCTGCATTTCATAGGCAATTTGTTTATTCAGCAAACCATCGGCAATCATTTTCAGCACACGAAATTGCTGAGGTGTCAGTTGCTCCAGCCTGCGGGCAAAATCCTGATCAATCAGATCCCTGGCTTTTTCCACTTCGTTCACCAATTCAGCCGGTACCCAATTCTCGCCAGCCACAACCTGAGCTACGGCTTCGGATAATAAATCCAGCGGCGCAGATTTTGGAATATAAGCCGAAGCCCCCAGCTGTAAGGCCTGTTTAATGACAGCAGGATCTTCAATAGCAGATACCATCAAAATCGAGATATCAGGGTATTCAGTGCGAAGCGAAGTTAAACCGGCAAAACCTTCAGCATCCGGTAGTTTTAAATCCAGAAATATCAGTTCAGTATCAGGGTGTTGCAGCAATAACGCCCACAACTGCGCCATGCTATTGGCTTGCAGCAATACAGCATCAGTGCCAAGAATTTGTTGGGAAGCTTGTGCCAAAGCGACACGAAATAGCGGGTGGTCATCAGCAATAATTGCAATCATAACAATACTGTATCAACACTATGAGACCTCTTTATAGCATACAAAACCGGGGCATTTCGCCCCAGTTTTTTGTTTTTTACTTAGAAACGGTATCCCAGAGTTAAGCTATAAGTTCTTGGGTCGCCGTAGTAGGCCGTAATGGTTTGCTCGCCCGCCAGCAGCGGGAAGTTGTAACCGGCAATACGGGTTTCTTTATCACCTATATTACGCACCTGTGCCGATACATCCCAGTGACCATCATTGGAATACCAGGTGGCACCGGCGTTGAAGATGGTATAACCACCAAAATCCAACACTGAAGGCACTTCAAAAATCTGCGTATCAGCGCGGTACGAGCCCATCACGTTATACACGATTTCGCCTATGCCAGCACTTTGGGTGTATTTCAGACCTAAAGTACCAGTCCACTCTGGCGTATTGGCAAAGGACCAAAGATCCGATACATCAACGTCAGTCTGGGAAGCTGGGTCAAAAAACACTACTTCGTTAAACTTGGCGTCTGTGTAGCCTAAAATCCCTGTCAGTTCTAAGTTGCTGGTCAGAACGGAGATCATCTCCACTTCAAAACCACGGATATCAGCGCTGGCCGCGTTTAATACCTGAGAAGCCACAGTATTATTTACAGCCCGCTGCACAGTCACTTGCATATCGTCATAACTGGAGCTAAAAGCCGCGGCGTTTAAACGCAAAGTGCGATCATTCCATTCACTTTTAAAACCAACTTCAAAAGTATCTACCGTCTCTTCCTGATACGGGTCACCAGCATTCGGGTTAATAGACTGATTGCCACGCATATCAAAACCACCGGATTTAAAGCCGTCGGTATAAGAGCCGTACCACATAAAGTTCTCATTGCTCTGGTATTCAAAACCTACCCGGGGTGAAAAATGGCTGAAGCTTTCGCTGCCTTCAAAGTCCGACTGCACAGCGATAGGAGTTCCATCTTCACGAGGTAATTTATAACCTAAGTACACAAAACGATAAACCGAGGCTTCTTTGTCGTCTTCGGTATAACGGCCACCTAAAGTGAAAGACAGCTTGTCTGTGTATTGATAACTGCCTTGCACATAAGCAGCCACACTGTCGGTTTCAACACAACCACCGTTTTCAGTGGTTACACCCAGGCCTTGCACCAGCACAGTACCAAAAGCACCACAGGCGTCACCTTTAAAATAATACAGGCCAGATGCCATCGTCAGTTTGTCGCCATTAAACAACAACTGCAGTTCCTGCGAAGTTTGTTCATCTTCATAAAATGCTGGTACGTCTAACGACGGTAATTCTGTCGCATCAAAATCGATATTGGTATCTGTTACACCTTCACGTTTGGCGGTAATAGATTTAACGGTCCAGTCGCTGTTGATATCCCAGGCAATAGTCAGCGACTGACCTTCAGTCACCACTGAGTTGTCGGCTGGCATGCTGGTATTGGAATCAAATACGCTTTCTGGTGGTGCATCACCAGTGACTAAACTTGGTGTTAAGCGATGGCCACCTTTGGAGTTTGAATCATCTTCAGTGCGGTCAGCCGCAAAACTAAAACGTAAATTGTCTGTCGCCTGATACTGCAAGCTGACACGACCCGTCAGAATATCTTTATCGTAGTTCTCAGCACCTGTATTAAGGTAAGTACCAAAACCGTCACGATTTAACGTGGCTAAGGCTGCGCCAAAAAACAGTTTGTCTGTTAATGCGGTCTGGCCAGCAATTTTAAAGTCTTTTTGGCCATAGTTACCGACTGTGCCACGTAAGCTGAGCTCATTGTCACCACTTAAAGGCTTAGTGATGTATTTCACTGCGCCGCCTATGGTATTGCGGCCATATAAAGTGCCCTGAGGACCACGCAGAACTTCAATACGTTCTACATCGTAAACATCCATAGCAGCGCCCTGAGGACGGGCCATATAGACATCATCAATATAAATACCCACACCAGGTTCAAAACCCCAGAGCGGATCCTGCTGGCCAATACCGCGGATATAAGCCGTTAAGGTGCTGTTGGTACCACGGGATACCTGCAAGGTTGTATTCGGCGAATAGGCCTGCACTGCTGTTAAGTTTTCAATACCGCGCTGAGCCAGAGCTTCTGCACCTATAGAGGTGACAGCAACTGGCACCTGCTGCAGGTTTTCAGCCGTTTTACGTGCTGTGACCTGGATCACCTCCAGTGCCGCTTCTTCTTGTGCTGCAGCGTCGTCGCTGGCCTGCTCTGCCATGACCGGATTGATTAAAGCGGACCCTATCAGCACAGCTAATAAAGTGGGTTGGAATACAGTCTTCGTCTTCTTATTGTTATGGGCCATGTGCCTTCTCCTGCTAACTTGTCCAGTACCACTCTAGGCTGTCCTGTCGAAATGTTAAGCTGTACCTTAGTACTATACCCGCCACAAACTACACATAAGAGCATGAAAATAAAAGAATTAACGAGCATGGCAGCGATAAGACTGTACCTTAGTACTATGGTTTGCCCTACAGCTTTACACCAGACTAAAGAAAAAACACAAGGTTGTTTCTATGCTGAGTTTATTTGGTCTGTTGGCGGGGCTGGTGTTACTGATAGTGCTGACCATGCGCGGGGTAAACCTGTTTATTCTGGCGCCACTCTGCGCTTTATTTGTAGCTTTGTTTAATGGCATCCCATTTTGGCTGGCCGATAATCCTGCCAATTTTGTACAAGGTTATATGTCGGGTTTCGCCGGTTTTGTCTCCAGTTGGTTTTTAATGTTTTTACTGGGCGCTCTGTTTGGCAAGCTGATGGAGCATACAGGCGCAGCCGACGCTGTGGCTCTGGCGATAGTCAAACGTATAGGTAAACAGCGCGCTGTACTGGCTGTTGTTTTGGCCTGTGCTGTGCTGACTTATGGTGGCGTCAGCATTTTTGTCGTGGCCTTTTCCGCTTATCCTATGGCGGTTAGTTTATTTAAAGATGCCAACCTGCCGCGGCGCTTTATTCCGGCCGCTTTAGGTTTAGGCTCTGTGACTTTTACTATGACTTCAGCAGGTTCGCCTGAAATTCAAAACTGGATCCCTATTCAATACCTCGGCACCAGCCCTTATGCAGGCTGGGAAGTCAGCATCATAGTGGCGATTTTTATGGCGATACTAGGTTATTGCTGGCTGATGAAGATGATCAAAACCGCGATGGAAAAAGGCGAACACTTCGAAAGCCGCGAAGCGGATCCTGTAGTCGGCGACAAAGCCTTGCCTCATCCTATGATGGGTATTTTGCCTTTGCTGGTGGTGCTGTTATTGTCGTATTTACTACATGATTCAATGCAACAAGCGGCTTTAATAGTCGCGCTGACGGGTGGTGTCACCACTTTGTATCTGCTAAACCGTAAATTTTTAACCTCTTTGGGTCAGACTTTAGATCAAGGCGCAACAGGGGCATTAATTGCTATAGGCAATACAGCTGCGGTGGTGGGTTTTGGTTCAGTCGCTAAGCTGACACCAGCTTTTGCTGCTGTGGTCGAAACCATGACGCATTTACCAGGTTCTGAGTTGATAGGCGCAGCTGTGGCTGTCAGTGTGATTGCAGGCTTAACAGGTTCAGCCTCAGGCGGTCAGGCCATAGCCCTGCCTGAAATAGCACCAGTCTATTTAGAACGTGGTGTGGATGCAGAGCAGTTACACCGCGTGGTGGCAATTTCATCCGGCGCTTTAGACTCATTGCCGCACAACGGTTATGTGGTCACGACTATTCGTGCTATCTGTGGTGAAAGCCACCAGAATGCTTACTGGCCTGTGGCCGCTGTGACAGTGGTGGTGCCGACTTTGGGTGTGATGCTGGCTATTTTTCTGTTTCAATGGCTGTGATGAAAGCTTTGCTGAAAGGATTTAAGATGAAACTATGGTTTGGTTTTATGCTGCTGTTCAGCAGCCTTGTTCAGGCGGCAGAGCTGCCTTTAGTGCAAAAGCAGCAGTTGGAACTGACGCTTTTTACCACTCAAAGTGGTGTGGCGTTAAAGCAGGTTAAAGTCGGCTGGGAAGCTTATGGCACCCTCAATGCCGATAAATCCAATGTCATTTTAATCACCCATTATTTTTCCGGCACTTCCCATGCTGCAGGTAAATACCGCGCTACAGATGCGGCACCTGGCTACTGGGACAAAATTATCGGCCCGGGCAAAGCCATAGATACTAATAAATTTTATGTGCTAAGTGTCGATAGTCTGGCCAATCTGAATGCCTTTTCCCCTGATGTAATCACCACAGGCCCAGCCAGTATTAATCCGGATACAGGCAAGCTGTATGGTCTGAGTTTTCCGGTCGTCACCATTCGCGATTTTGTTGAAGTGCAAAAAGCCCTGCTGGACCAACTTGGTATTGAAAAACTCTATGCTGTGATAGGCCCGTCCATGGGCTCCTTTCAAGCCATTGAATGGGCGGTCAGTTATCCGGAGAAAGTAGGACGGTTATTGCCCGTGATAGGCACAGCTTATATCGACAGTTTTAGTGCCGTGCGGCTGGAGCGTTGGGCTCAGCCTATTAAACAGGACCTTGAGTGGAATAAAGGCGCTTATCCATTAACTCAGCAACCTGCTGGCTTAACACGAGCTTTGGCTTATGTGATTCAGGATGCACTGAACCCGGAGTTATTTAATCAAACCTACCCAGCCTCTGCTTTGGACAAAGCTATTCATCAGGATATTCAGGCCGAATTACCAGCCTGGAACCAGTTGATCACAACAGCAAAACAGCGCTCAGCCCAAATGGATGCGAATTCGTTGTTGTATCTGGTGCGGGCTTCGCAGTTATGGCGCGCAGGTATGGGCGACAACTGGCAACAAAAGCTCAAAAACGTGAAAGCCAAAACCTTGTGGTTACCCGCTACCGGTGATTTATTGCTGACACCAGCTATGGCAAAACACAGCAAAGATCAGATTTCTGGCGCTGGCTACGAAGAGATTGCGGGTCAGGCTGGCCATTTGGACGGGCTTTTAAATATTCAGAGTAAAGCAGAACAAATCCGCCAGTTTTTGGCTGAATAACGTTTTGAGACTATATCGAACAAAACAGCTTCCATCCCCCTGTGAGGTGTACCTGCCTCTGGTTCAGCTAAGGCCTGCGCTTTAGCTGTTTTTTTCGTGCCTAGCTATTCAAAATCCTGTTGTGGAACCGACTGCGCTCCCCCTCCGGATGGCAGAGCTATTTGTTGCTACAGAAGGAAAAACAATCTAATTTAGAGACTTAGGATCACAGTGCTAGTCAATAACAGGTAGCCAAAAGGGAATAACGTGCCAGCACGATTTTTCCCTGAACAGGTAGAAGCCTTTTAGATATACACTCTGCGAATCAAATAGTTAATCATGGCATATCAGCTGTTAGAACCAGGCAAAGTATGCCGGCACAATATACAAATGTTAGGTATCAATCGTGCTATGAGTAAAACTTACTTCTTAATATTGATTTTGTTATCCCCCGTAATCGCAATTGGTTCGGAAATTTCGGATGGTGATGCCCCTTATGAGACAGATAGTTTTAGAGGCGACCAGAATAACAACTTTGTAGGTACTGTGTATATTTGTGCTCATTTGGCTGAAACTGGTCATTACGCTGAATACTTTCCTCAATTACTTGAGAAATTTATTGGGGTTTCCAGTATGACACCGGAAGAGTCTGAGGCATTAAAGAGAGACGCAAAGCGCTGGTGGCAACAAAAGCCTAAGAATGTAGATTACACATCGTTTTGGAACAGGATGTGTCAAAAACCCACTGAAAATATGAGAGCTTACTTTAGTGGGAATAAAAATACCTAACAAGGCCAACCAAAAACGCACCAGCGAGCTGGTGCAGGACTCGCAACAAGTTGCTCGCCAGTGTTGGCGGCTTTAGAGAACACAGCATGGATATCAAGCCTCAACCCACAACTCAGAACCGGAAAGCATTTTTCAATGAAGATGGTGAAATGTTGCCTCCATTCCGTTTGGATGGTTGGCGAGGTTGTGCACTAGATCGGGATAGGCAGGATAACCGGCGTATCGATAAGTCTCTATTTGAATCGATCATTAATGCAGCTGAGACAAATAGTATTTTCGTTTGTGGATATTTTAATAGCGGTGAGCTATGTACCAAGCTTAATGCCGATTGGCATACATATTCTGATTTTCTGTCAGATGAGAAAAACTGGTCTGTCGAATATGTTATTTTTTCAGAGCAACGTAATTGGGCCATATTGTCTGAATGTGACGTAACAGTCATTGGTGCCGAGAAGAATGTGACCACTAAACTAGATTCCATTCTTAATAGCCAGGGGCGAAGCTTGGTTGACATTACTTCGCTACTTTTTGATGGAGAGAACCTAATTGCTAGTGCTTATTTTAGAGCGATCTCAGGTGTTCTCTAACAAACCGCGGCATTCGGGCCTGCGGCCCCAACGACGCTCACAAGTTCGCGCGCATGCTTGGGACGTTAGCTTTATCAGGAAACATTAATTGGCGAGATATGTAATTTTTTCAGTCGTTTTGTTTGGGTTGATATCAACCGGTTTCGAGCTATATCAAGCGCAAAATCAGGGACGGCTGGTACTTGCCACTTTAGCTGGTTTAGAGCGTGATGATTTTTATGAGATATCAAGTCGGGATAGTCTGAGCAATCAAGAGAAAAAACTAGGCGAGATACCAGATAAGCTCTTAAAAGATTTTATTGCGTCGATGTCCATTTCTGATTCAGCAATATTTTCCCGACCGCAAAGTGATTCAAAAAAGACCTTTCTGCGATTTAAGACTTCAAAGGGAAACTTTGATATGGAATTCTATTACCACTCGCAGCTAGGTGAACCAATACAATTCTTTGTAATTGAACGTGATTATTTCGCTAGTGACAGTTATACACAGAAAAATTTCGGACGTTTTAGATCTGGCTATATACAAGAGTTTTTAAGATATGTTGATCAAAGCTAACAAGCCGCGCCATTTGCAGCGGGCGTTAGCGTAAGGTTACTCAATGAAGAAATGGATTGTTTTATTGCTCGCTGTTGTATTTTTAATATATCAATTCCGACAACCGGACATTAGGCTGCATGGTGAAGGAACAGTTATTTCATATAAGGGATTGGTGCAACCAACGAATTATGTTGGTGTGGGAGACGATACTTGTACAGCTGAAAAACTAACCAGCATAGACCATGTTTATATTGAAAATACCCTTCCCGCAATAACGCATGCATTTGAACTGGGGGCCGACAAAATCCATCTAAATGTGCAAGTTACTGCTGATAACGAACTTGCTATTTTCCATGATTGGACGCTGGAGTGTCGCACTGATGGTAACGGTGTGACATCAAAACAAACTATGGAATACTTGAAAAAACTGGATGTCGGCTATGGTTATCGTATTGCCGGTTCTGGCGAGTATCCGCTCCGTGGCCTAGGTGTTGGGCTGATGACCTCACTGCCAGAGGTTCTGGCGAACTTCCCCGGCAAAGAGTTTCTGATCAATATGAAAACTAAGCAGCCAAGGGCAATTAAGGTACTCGTTGAATATTTGGCTGGATTATCTGCCTCTCAACGAGAAAGACTGAGTTTTATTGGTGATCAGCAAATAATGGCAGCGGTATCAGAAAAATTCTCTGAACCACGAGTGTATTCAGAGGATATTGCAAAACACTGTTTGTTGGAATACGTTCTTGTGGGGTGGTCAAAAAACTATCCAAAAGCTTGTAGCCATAAAAATATTATTCTTCCTGAAAAGTACGGGAAATATCTGTGGGGCTGGCCAGAGCAGTTTGCAGCTAGAGCCCAAGCGAATGGTAGCTACGTTTATCTTTATCAAACGTCTCAACCTTACAGCATAAATTCAGATCTGCGTTCCAAAGGAATCGGGCTTTTTACTGGTGATTTAATTGGCTTAATCAACGCTAACAAGTTAATTCAACCAACCACTAACGTATCGGTTGATTAAAGCGTTAGCTGCTAAAAGGAAAGTTTCAGAGAATGGTTGGTTATAGATGGACATGTAATGCTTGCTCAGCTTCCAATGAAGCGAATACAGATATTTGTGCTCAATGTGGTTGCTCTGCAACCGCAAGCGGCGACGATATTGCGAGGCATATTGATCCTGAAGGATATAAGAAAAAAGAAGCGGAAAAAATATATGAAGCCAGCCTTGCTCGTTTCCTATTTTCGCCATTTTTTCTCGTGCTTTTTGCACTAACTGGCCGGCTGGAAATGCTGGGACTTTTAATCATTTCGGTTGTTATCTCAGTCAGAGCTAACATAGAACTAATTAAATTCAATTTTTCTAACATGTGGTTTCGTCGAACGTTCTTAACTATATCAGCCTTACTGACTCTGCTTATATTCGCTCGTATCGGTTTCATTTCAGATGACAGTAGCTTAGTTGGTTGGATTGCCTTCGGCATTGTTTTACTGCTGGTCATAACTTATTACATATTGTTTAAAAGCAGACGTGGTAAAGAGCTTTTTGATAGGTATTATCAAAAAAATGGCAGCTAACAAGCCGTTTAACATAGGTGCCAGCAAACAACGCTGGCACGGACTCGCAAACTACGCTCGCCCGTTAACGGGTCGTTATAAACCACAGGGAGAGTTCATTTGAATATTAATGCTACGTTGCTCGGCGAGTTCATCGCTTTATTCGCGCTTATCATGGGTACGGTTTGTTATTACCTGGGCCGTCGCAAAACACAAATTCCAGTTTTGGCTGGTATGCTCGGTGTGGTACTTTCAATCATTCCACCGTTTGGTCTGGTTTATCTGGTGGTGCTGGTGCTTAAAAAAGATGTAGGTTCAACATCGGCCGCAGTAAGTGGGTAAAGTAGTTTATAACAAGCAAAGGCAGCCGATGCATACCGCGGCGCTGCTTAATTCAGGCGTTATGTGCATATGAGTATTGCTGCCGCTCATACCTCCGCGTTTTATCACGAGGTTGCCAGATCTGGAGTCGTATGGGGCATTCGAGACGAAGCCGGTTTTCCTGCTCCTTTGGGCTTCGATGGGGCCAGGGCAATGCCATTCTGGTCGTCTGAATCACGTGCCCTCAAAGTTGTCCAGAACTTACCAGCTTATGTAGGGTTCACTCCGGTGGCTATTGAATGGTCAATATTTTGTGAACGTTGGGTGCCAGGGCTAACTCAAGATGGCTTGCTGGTCGGCGTTAACTGGTCAGGCCAAACCGCTAGCGGCTATGACATTCAGCCTCTCAACGTGCAACGCAACATTGAAGCCTTGCGTAAATACACCTAACAATGCGTTCAACTACCGCTCACTTTGTTTGCTGGACTGCAAAAGCTGCGTTTTTTTTGCCCGTGAGGTTAATCGTTATGTGCTTAAGAGAATCGTGGAATGAGTAAAAGTTACGGAATACTATTCTCAGAATATGAAATGGATGGTTGCAGCATTCAATCTAAGCTAGCTTGTTTGGAGACTCTTAGAAGAGATTTGGGTATTCGATTCGATAATCCTGACTTTCAATTCGATATCGTAAAAGTTGTCATGCACTCAGAAGACAATGCCTATCCAGAAATTGGCGTGCATTCCATTTCTGGCAATATTTCAAATCATGAATATGAAGAAATTGAGCAGTATGTCATTGCTAAAACTAGAGAAATTATCCCAAGTAAAGTGGTGTATTCGCTTCCAAATCAAGAAGTGCCAACGTGGGAGCGAATCCTTGAAAATGGTAGTTTCCCAAATCGTATATAACAAGGTTATAAGTCTCACGGAAGATCAGAGGAACACGATGTACTCTACGAAAGTATTGCTGCTTGCTGCTAAAATTTCTTTCATTCATATGACTTGGTTTGTCTCAATTATCGGTGTGCCAATGGTCTATTTTGACAAAGATCTTCAATTAAGCGAAAAAGTTGGCTTGCTTGCATTTTTTCTTGTTTTTCTGTGGCTTATATACTTTCTGACGAACGTGTTATTTCATAGGCTTAGTTTACGAAAGTCGGAGGCTCTCGAAGCCTTCTTGAGCAAAGATGAAGCGGCCAGGGGTAAAGAACTTGGCACACATTTGGAGGGCTGGTAGTGGTAGAAACTTCTAACACCTTGCTAAATTTAGTTCCGGCCACAAACAGCATGGTCTCCACTGGACTGCCTACGCTGCGCTACGGCCGCCAATTAACAAAGTGTTATATTCCAAAGATCGTATGTTGCCCGTATGAACATTGAGTTTCTAAATTCCTGCATTGCTAATTTCATTAGCTTCCTCAATGCCAATTATCAATTGGTTACTCAGTCATACGAAATGCATAAATTTCACGCAGAACAGGAAAAATTACTCCTGGTCTCTTTTGAAGAATATTTTGATGATTGGGCGCAAGCGAATTGGGAACTGCTGGTTGAAAGAGTTGTATGTTCCACTAATGAATCATTTGTCATTTATGGTTCTGGCAGTGATTATGAAGCCGCGGCACATAGTCGAGTTTTTTTCCATAATGTAAAGCCAACTCACAAGATAGTATGTTTTGCGAAGTCCACAGTTATGGATCGGCTCTCTAAAACGGAAGTAGATTTAACAAAATTTGATTTTGATGCTTTTGTTACTAGCGATGGCAAGTGGTTCAATGTATCACCGCCCTTTGATCATGTTCTGCTAACTGAAAAAGCTGTTGTTGGTAACTATCAACAAATAGTGATACCAATTGAACAGATTAACTTTGGTGTGCAAAAAATTGGAATATAACAAGTGGCATCACCCAGGAAAGCTATGAGTATTAAACCTGTTCTTGAAGGCGATTTCCACCATGACGGGAGAGGTCCAGAGCTTCAAAGAGTTGTGTGGAAATTAAACGGAGTGGTCCTTGCCGGCTTCGAATACTTTAATCCTGAAGATGAATATATCCCAGAGAATTTAAGGCATTTGATCTTGGAGGGAGTCGAGGCCTATAGCATGGCTTCTGAAGAGGTGCACGCTAGCATCATGGCCAGTAGAGCAAGTACCAGTGGAGCAAGTAGAGGTGCCGTATTTGAGGTTATCAATTCCAGTTGGTTAGTGTCATTGGATCAAACTCATATCTCCGAGTGTAAACACTACCAAATAATGTTCTACGATGAAATATATGATGTAGTGTGTAAAGGCATTACATCTGGCCTTGGGCGTATCAATGTATAACAAGGCCAGTCACAGCGACGGCTTTGCCTTCACTACAAAACCGCGTTGGTGCGGGTCGTTACGGGGCCTAACAGTAACCATGTTAATACGTCTGGTCACATTATTCATCCTGGTTTTTCTGCCTCTTGGATGCGCACTCCAACATGACAAGGTCTGGGATGACATAACTGAATTTGAACTATTCGATACCTGGCTTTATCAAGTTTTTCCAAATGATATGCAGAACGAGAGCGTAATTCGAAATCTAGGATCTTCAGGGGATGTGCAGACAGAACCCCTTCCCATTGGACATCACGGTGTACATAAGTGGAAGGTAACTATATTTACTTTTCCGGGACTTCAAGTGGTTGCACTGATTAATGAGGAGCCTCCACATAAAGCACTTATATCCAGTGTCGTAGTATCTAGCAGCGAATGGAAGCTGAGCGATGGTCTTTCTGTTGGTCAGCCCGAATCCAACATTAAAAGCGTTATCTCCGGAAACTTTGGTGGCCAAAACAGGTTTTGCGGTATGAACAATTGCATCACATTTGAAACAAGCGACAGAGTCATAAAGCGGGTTGTTCTGGAATTTTATGTTGATTAACCAACACCAAGTCAAGCCACGCGGATGTCAAAACCTCTGTGTGGTTTCGTCACTGGCGCCTGAAGCGTTATGAGACAAGAGCATGAGCAGAGAATGTGATCTTCATGCCAGATGGTTGGGCGGAGCTCGGCTTGTTGGAGTGCGCTTCATCATAAATGATTATGTTGAGGTACTTTCGGGAAAGCACGTGGGGGAATCTGGTTCGGTTGTGTCAGTCATTAAATTTGAGCCGAATACCTCATACATTGTGGAGACTGAATCAGGCCAAGACATAGAAGTTAAAGAAAACGAAATTGAAATTGCAAACTCATAACAAACCTCGTCATTTGCAGCCTTCGGCTGCGGCGACGCTCACAAGTTCGCGCTTTTGCTTGCGGTGTGACATATGAATATAGAAACACCTCCGTTCTACAATGAAGTGTATGAGCTGGCTTTAAGTCTTGTAAATTCAAAAAGCCAAACCAAATCGTACTGGCGTTTATATGAAAAACTACGAGTGCTTTGTGAAAATTATACAGGTTCTGAAAGCGACCATCCCTTTCAATGGGAAACTCTTGCTGACTTCACACTGGACGATGTAGCTGCGTTAGAAATTTATACAAAAGCTTTAGAAATTGCCGAAATTTTAGGGTTAGCGCAGTATTCCGCATCAATCCAGCTTGCCATGGCAGAACGTTATCTTCAGCTAGGAAAACCGGATTATGCGTTAAAATTTGCGAGCTCAGCTAAGGAAACGGCTAAAAGTACGGAGGACTCTGAGCTTCGCAAGGAAATTAGCGAATGTTTACTAGAAGTCAGTAGAAACATGTAACAAGGCACAACGTACAAACTGCTGTTATGCGAAACGTCATCTGCCGAACTGGCTTGGGAGATAAGAATGTATAGAGAGCGTAAGCCACCAAAAGTCTGGATGAAGCTGGGTGGGTTTATGCATCAGGATTACGGAGTGATTTATCCCGATTTCTGGTCAGGTTTAGAGGGATTTTGGGGGGCAATTTCATCTGCCGAGAGAGATGATTTGCTCGAGTTCCTGAGCTATGTTAACAACTGCCATCTAATCGGCGGTATGCAAAAAAAGTATTGGGCTCTCCGGAGCTCAAGTAACACCATCAAAAGTAAATGAATTCCTAAAAGAATTACTTGCAAGATTGACAGTTCTTCAAAACTAATCGAGCCTTGAGGCTAGCCTAATAAGCAAAGGCAGGTGAACTAAACAATGAAAACTCAGTATTACACAGCCACCAGTCTCGACGGGTTTATTGCGACTGAAGATAACTCTCTTCACTGGCTTTTTCCTCTTGGGGATCTGAATAATTCCAGCTATCCAGAATTCATATCTGAGGTCGGTGCCTTGGCTATGGGGTCAGCCACCTATGAATGGATGGTGCGTAATGCGGATCAGGTCGCCAAAGAGACTGGCTCACCGTGGCCTTATGACCAACCAACATGGGTATTCTCAAGTCGTAAGCTACCCACTATTAATGGCGCAGATGTCCATTTTGTAAATGGAGAAGTGCATCTAATTCACAGCGAAATGCGAGCCGCCGCTAAAGATAAAAATATTTGGATTGTAGGTGGCGGCGATCTGGCTGGTCAGTTTTACGACGCTGGCTTGCTGGACGAACTTATTGTCCAGGTAGGTTCTGCGACCCTTGGTAAAGGTAAACCACTTTTTCCGCGTCGAGTTTTAAGTCCACATCTCAAACTCACCTCTGTTCGCCAAATGGGGGTGGGAATGGCTGAGTTACGCTATGAAGTGCATAAAAGTGAATAATGTAAATTCACCTAACAATGACAAACAGCTAAACCACAGCGGCTGAATTCATCATTATTCAGCATCAATACGGCCCGATGCAGCAAGCAGACCATGATCACTCTCAGGCCGTAGCTTCAGCACTTGAGTATATAAATCCTGTGCTTGCTGATTTGGAATTGCTGCCAATGTCACGCTGCCATTGGCGGTACTGAATTTAACTTGCACCAGTTGTTGCTGGTGAAAAAACAACGATTGCACCAGCTGTACTTTTTGCACCTGCCGCAGCGGCAATACTTGCCAGAACTGACCAAGACCACCATGCCACAGATACAACACCTGATCCTGCACACAGAATCCATGCCAACGATGATAAGCCCAAAGGTCTGCCAAAAGCCAAAATGAGACAACAAACAACACTACAGCGCCCATACTCAGAGCGATCACTTCGCTTTGCCACAATACGCCCACGATCAGACAAAGCAGCAAAATGATAATGCCCCGGAGCCACAACAAGCGCCGGAAATAAGCCGGAACATAACGCTGCAAGGGTAGCTTTTGGATATCAGACAAAGCTAAAAGTTGCTGTGCCTGTAATTGCTGATTGATGTCATCACCAGTCTGCCCTAACAACGCAAACTTACTTTTCTGTTCCTGAGAATTGGTGAAGCCATGAAAAATAAGTGAAAAGTGACCAAAAAACCGCGCCAGCCATGGCTGGCTGACAGTAAGCATCTGCACCCTTTTCGTCTGGATCCGCAGCGACTTTTTCAGCAAAGTGCCCTGAAGCAGCTGTAACTGCTGGCCATCGCGCAAAAAACGCTGTGGATAAAGCCAAATCAATGTCATCAGCAGCAAGACTAAAGCCACCACCAGCAATAGGCTCAGGCTAGCCACTACTTGCAATGTGAAACTCTGTTCTAACCCTGATTGTTGCAGCACCTCACGGCCATGTGCAAACCAGCGTTCAAATAGTTCACCATCAAGCTGCGATTGGACCGCACCAAAGACGGCCAGTAGTGGTAACCACAAATGTTTGTTGTATAAGGTCGCAAGCCAGATCCGAAAAAATGGCGTGGAAGGCAGAGTCTGATCAACCTGCTTCCCGCCTTGCAACAAAGCAAGTTGCTGTGACGTCAGGCCGGTCAGATAAAACTCCTGCTGCTGACTACCGGCACTATCAAGACTGACAGTAAATAACCGCAACGGCCTGAAGTAAAAAGGTTGTTGAACCTGTAGCTCCTGAATACGTGAATTCGCCAACAGCAGATGTTCTTTTTGCAGCAAACCACGGCGCAACTCGATGCCTTGGGCAGAAACACGGAACAGGGTATAGCGCCAGTTCAGCAAAGCACTGCCGAGTATCAGCAGTGCCAGAGCCGTTATGCCATAGGGTGCATAAGCCTGAAAACGATCGCTAAAGGAGAAATAGGCGCCACCAACTATCAAGCCAGCCCATTGCACTACAGCTTTCACCAGCAAAGGCAGCAAGGCCCAGAAGGAACTGCGTTGCCAATCTTCGGCTGAGGTTGACTGGTTTGGCATCTCAGTGTTCGACATCAGTATCTCCGCGTGGGATCAACTGACTAAGCTGTTCACTCAATGCCTGCGCGACCCTATATTCTATATCGGCCAGCGCAGCTTCAGCATCCAGACCACCAGCTGTATAGACTTTTAAGGTGGCCAACCCAAAGTGTTTTTGTAGTGGCCCCTGACTAATAGTCACATGTTGCACGCGATGCAGCGGGATCAACGCAGCTCTGCGCCAAAATACGCCGGATTGCAGCAAAAAATCCTGAGTACGGAGTAAAAATCTGGTGTGCCGGATTTCCAGTGGTAAGCAAAACCAACTGGCGAGAAATAGTAATGCAGTCAGCCCCCAAAATAGTGGAAATAGTAAGTGCGGATCCCACAACCACTGCGCAACCATTAATCCACTTACCACAACAATTAAAGTCAGCAACCAACTGCAGCGTCTTTTGGTCAAAGCCACAGTTGGTAGCAACAACCACTGTTCCGGTAACGGACCAGTCAGGCATTGGTCATCTAAAAATCCAGCGTCAAGTAGCTGATTGGTCATGGCTAAGCTTCCTTGTTTTCAATAGTGCCAGCATATCGCAAAGGCTTGCTTCTCCCAAAATTTAGGTTTACATACGGAAAAACACATATAAACTACATGTGGTTTTCCATATGTAGAGCATTTAATCATGCAACTTGAGCCCATCACCTTTTTTAAAGCCTTATCAGATGAAACACGGCTACGCAGTTTGTTACTGATCCAGCAGGAACAAGAGCTTTGCGTCTGCGAACTGGTGGCAGCGCTTGCAGATAGTCAGCCGAAAATTTCCCGTCATTTAGCCCAGTTACGCCGCGATGGTATTTTGCTCGACCGTAAACAAGGCTTGTGGGTGTATTACCGCTTAAATCCTGAATTACCGCAGTGGGCTTTGTTGTGTCTGCAACAGACAGGCGCCTCGAACTCTGCCTGGCTGGAGTTAAACCAGCAGCAATTGTGCCAGATGGGCGACAGGCCAGAACGGCAAAAAGGTTGCTGTTAAGCTTTTCATTACTTTGTTTTAAAAGGTTTTTATGCAAAAAATTAAAGTCGGTATTAATGGTTTTGGCCGTATCGGTCGTTTAGCGTTACGCGCCTCTTTTGACTGGCCTGAATTTGAGTTTGTCCAAATCAACGACCCGGCTGGTGACGCTGCTACTTTTGCTCATTTACTGAATTTCGACTCAGTGCACGGCCGCTGGAACCATCAGGCTGAAGCGCAAGGTAATACATTGGTTATCAAAGGCCAGCGTATTGCGGTCACGCACAATAAAGCCATCAACGACACCGACTGGTCAGGCTGCGATGTCGTGATTGAATGCTCTGGCAAAATGAAAAGCACAACTCTACTGCAGGCTTATTTAGACCAGGGTGTAAAACGTGTGGTGGTCAGCGCCCCAGTCAAAGAAGCAGGTGTATTAAACGTAGTGATGGGTGTGAATCATCATTTGTTTGATGCCGCAGTACATAAGATAGTGACAGCGGCCAGCTGCACCACCAACTGTCTGGCGCCTGTGGTTAAAGTGATCCATGAAAAGCTCGGCATTAAACATGGCTCTATCACCACTATTCACGACTTAACCAATACTCAGTCTATTCTGGATACCCCCCACAAAGACTTACGCCGCGCCCGTGCATGTGGCAGCAGCTTAATTCCAACCACCACAGGTTCAGCCACTGCGATTACCGAAATATTCCCTGAGCTAAAAGGCCGGTTAAATGGCCATGCAGTGCGGGTACCGCTGGCCAATGCGTCTTTAACCGACTGCGTATTTGAAGTTGAACGGGCCACCACGGCTGAAGAAGTCAATGCCTTGTTAAAAGCGGCATCAGAGCAAGAACTCAAAGATATTCTGGGTTATGAAGAGCGGCCTCTGGTATCTGTGGATTATAAAACTGACCCTCGTTCCAGCATTATCGACGCTTTATCCACTATGGTAGTAAACGGCACTCAGGTGAAAATTTACGCCTGGTACGATAACGAATGGGGTTATGCCAACCGCACAGTGGAGTTAGCCAGGATGGTAGGTTTGGTAGATCAGCCGTAGGACAACAACGAGGTTTTTAATTATGCAGACAGCCACCAAACAGTACCTTGTTGTGACCGGTAACTACTGGGCTTTTACTCTGACCGACGGCGCTTTGCGTATGCTGGTGCTGCTGCATTTTTATAAACTCGGCTACAGCCCTTTAGAAATAGCCTCGTTATTTGTGTTTTACGAGCTGTTTGGCGTGCTGACGAACCTGTTTGGGGGCTGGCTGGGCGCTCGTATTGGCCTGAATAAAACCATGAATATTGGGCTGTTTTTACAAATTGCAGCGCTGTTGATGTTATTGGTTCCGGCACAATGGCTTATCGTGCCTTGGGTAATGGCCGCTCAGGCTTTGTCTGGAATTGCCAAAGATTTGAATAAAATGAGCGCTAAAAGCTCGATTAAATTACTGGTACCGCAGGATTCACAAAGCAAACTGTATCAGTGGATAGCTGTGCTGACAGGCTCGAAAAATGCGCTGAAAGGGGTTGGTTTTTTTATAGGTGGTTTTTTACTCACTCAAATCGGTTTTCAGGGTGCTGTGGCTATGATGGCCGGAGCTTTAGCTCTGGTTTGGTTACTGAGTTTAGTCTTGCTGAAAAAAGACTTAGGCAAAAGTAGTTACAAGCCCAAGTTTAAAGACATGTTGTCGAAAAGTGGTCCTATTAACTTGTTATCGGCTGCGCGTTTATTTTTATTTGGCGCGCGGGATTTATGGTTTGTGATAGCGCTGCCGCTGTTTTTAGCCCAACAACTGGCCTGGAGCCAACAGGCCATAGGCACTTTTCTGGCGTTGTGGATTATTGGTTATGGTGTGGTGCAAAGCCTGGCGCCATTCATTACAGGTAAGAGGTCAGGCAAAGTTCCGGGGCGTTGGGCTGCTGTCGGCTGGGCCATCGCACTTTGTATTATTCCGGCTCTACTGGCTAAACTCTTGCCTCTGTCCTTCCCGACTGAAACCTTGTTAGTCTCGGTACTGCTGTTATTCGGCGCTGTCTTTGCGGTGAATTCCTCCTTGCACAGCTATTTGATTGTAAGCATGGCCAAAGCCGATGGTGTATCGCTGGACGTCGGTTTTTATTATATGGCCAACGCCATGGGCCGCTTAATTGGCACTGTATTGTCAGGTTATTTGTATCAAACCCAAGGCTTGGAGGCCTGCCTGTTCTGGTCTAGCGGCTTTATTCTGGCGACAGTGGTTTTGTCCTGTTTTTTGCCGAAGGCAAAAGAGGTAAGCCTTTACTGATTTAAACAGAATGCGATGTGGCGTTTAAATGACGGGTTAGAAGTTGCCACCAGAGAAAGGGCTCATGCTAAGGTAAAGCTATAAAAATAAGCTGATCCATCTGTCTGGAGATACCCTGTGTTAAGGTCCCGCAAATTATTGTCTTTTTTTACCCTCATTCTACTGTGGCTGACGCCCGCCGCCTTAGCCGCCACTGCTACAGAGCAACTGCAAAAAGTAATAGACGACCATTGGCAATACAGCCTGCAAGAAGATCCAATCAGTGCAGGCCGCATGGGCTTAGCTGGTTACAACAACCGTCTGCCTGGTGTTACGGCCACAGATCGTGCTCGTCGGCTGAAGGCTGAACAAGCTTTACTGCAACGTCTGCAAGCAATTGAACCACAACAACTAACAGACTCAGACCGAGTCAATCATCAACTGCTGGGCTGGGTGCTGCGTAATTCGATCCAGTCCAACAAGCTGTTTCTTGACCGCATTCCAGCCAATACCTTTTACAGTTTCTGGAGCTCAGCTTTAGATGCCAGCAGTGGTCTGTCTATGCCTAAAGTAGCGGATTATCAGGATTATATAGCCCGCATCAATGACTTTGGCCGCTACTTTGACGAGAACATCGCCAATATGCGCACTGGTATTAAAGACGGCTTTGTTTTACCTAAAATTGTCGTTCAGGGTATAGCCCCGACAGTGCGGGCTCAGGTGTATAGCGACCCGACACAAAGCAGCCTGTACGACCCTTTTAAAACACTGCCAGCGGCATTTTCTCAAAGTGAGCAACAACAATTACAACAGGCCGCCAAACAAGCTATTCAACAAACAGCTTTACCCGCTTTTGCCCGCTTAGCCGACTTCCTTGAAGGCGACTATATGCAGGCCGCAACTGAGAGTCTGGCGGCGGAACAATTACCAGAAGGTAAGGCTTATTACCGCCATACCATTAATACCTATGTCACACAGGATATGGACCCGGCAGAAATCCACAAAACTGGCCTGGCTGAAGTGAAACGTATCCGCACCGAGATGGATGCACTGATTAAAGAAACAGGCTTTAAAGGCAGCTTCAGCGACTTCACCAAATTTCTGCGTACTGATCCGCAATTTTATGCAAAAACACCAAGAGAACTGCTAAAAGAAGCCTCTTATATCGCCAAACGTATTGATTACCGGCTGCCGGAATTTTTCGGCAAACTGCCACGCCTGCCTTATGGTGTGGTGCCGGTTCCAGCTGAGATAGCACCCAACTACACTACCGCCTCTTATAACCCTGCAGCTATTGGTGGCACCCGTGGTGGCGCTTATTGGCTAAATACCGATTCGCTGGATCAGCGTCCTTTGTATGAGCTGGTGGCTCTGACGCTGCACGAATCTGTGCCTGGCCATCATTTACAAAATGCTTTGTCACAAGAGCTGGAAAATGTGCCGCAATTTCGCCGTAACCTGTATTTAAGTGCCTATGGCGAAGGCTGGGGTTTATATGCCGAACGGCTAGGTGTGGAAATGGGCGTGTATGAAAATGCCTATCAACAATTTGGCCGCCTGAGTTATGAAATGTGGCGCGCTTGTCGTTTAGTGATAGACACAGGTATTCATTCCCAGGGCTGGAGCCGCCAACAGGCGTTGGATTTCCTGTCCAACAACACCTCTCTATCACAAGCCAATGTAAGGGCTGAAGTGGATCGTTATATTTCATGGCCTGGTCAGGCGCTGTCGTACAAGATGGGCGAAATTAAAATCCGCCAGTTGCGGGCCAAAGCAGAGCAAAAACTGGGTAACCAATTTGACCTGCGCGCTTTCCACGATGCCCTGTTAGCCAATGGCGCTTTGCCACTGGAAATTCTGGAAGCAGAAATGGATCGTTTTATTGCAATACAAAGCAGAAAAACCAGCACAAAATAAAAAGGAAAAAAGATGAAAATTGTCAGTTTGTTTAGCCTGTTATTGCTGGCGCCTGGCTTAGTTGCCGCTTTGCAACAGCCCGATCCAGCTGCAACCCAAGTTGCCACAAAAAATCAGCAGTCCTCAATCAAAAGTTTTACTAAAGGTATGACCCACAAACAGGGCTATTTTGATTTTTACTACGAGGCAGACAGCGGCAAGCTTTATCTGCGGGTCGACAAGCTGGCGCAACCTTTTATTTTTCAAAGCTCATTACCCCGGGGTATAGGTTCCAACGATATTGGTTTAGACAGAGGCCAGCTGGGCGACACCCGACTGGTGCAGTTTGAACAGTTCGGCAATAAGGTGATGCTCAAACAACTGAATACCTATTACCGTGCTACCTCAAGCAACAGCGCAGAACGTCAAAGTGTGGATGAAGCTTTTGCCAGTTCAGTACTGGCGGGTTTACCTGTAGTAGCCCGGGAAGGCCAAAGCCTGCTGGTGGATTACACCGACTTTTTACTCAGCGATATTCATCAGGTCAGTAAAACGCTGGAAACACAAAAACAAGGCAGCTACGCAGTAGACCCCAACCGTAGCGGTGTTTATCTTGAGCGCAGCAAAGCTTTTGTCCAGAACACCGAACTCGAAGCCATGGTGACTTATGCCGGCGGCGCTGCTGGGGATTGGGTCAAACAAGTCACCCCTTCACCCAACGCCATTACAGTGCATTTGCATCATTCGTTAATAGCGCTGCCGGAAGACGGTTATCAAAGCCGTGCTTTTCATCCTTACTCAGGCTACTGGAAAGTGGAGTACATGGATTACGGCACCAGCTTTGACAGCCCCATCACCCAACGCCTGTTACCTCGCCACAGGTTAGAGAAAAAACAACCTGGCGCTGCGATAAGCGAAGCGGTTGAACCTATTGTTTATTATCTGGATCCTGGTGTACCTGAACCTGTGCGCAGTGCGCTGAAAGAAGGTGCTTTATGGTGGAACAGCGCCTATGAAAAAATCGGTTATAAAAATGCGTTTCAGGTA
>JAHIWM010000022.1 GCA_018815765.1 Gammaproteobacteria bacterium
AAGCTGAAATAGATCCAGCCGTAATTGGTAATGCAGCACTACACCAGCCAGATAATTGACCATAGACGACGCCAAAGCCGGGTCGACAATTCGGCTTAACGGCAAGTCAGGCAAGGTCGGATCAGACACAATGCTGTCCACTCCAGCGCCAAAAGATTGCAGACTTTTTAAGTGGCTTAACGCGGCTAATGAACCTTGTGGTTGCTTCCAGACCACAGCCATTTGTACTTGTTCAGGTGCGCTGTAATGCGGCCATTGTTGGATTAACACGCCGGGCAACAAAGCATTTAGCTTCTCTACTAACGAATCTAATTTACGATCAGGGATCACCAGGGCTATCGACATCTGTTCACCAAAGCTTCAAGTTTTCGTCATATCTCTGACATGGGCAAAGCACATTCTACCCGAGCCTGAAGAACCAAGGCCAACAATTCGCAGGAGCTTTGTATGCTGCATTGTCGAACGATCTTCTTGTCTGACATTCATTTAGGAAATAAAGACTGTCAGGCTACCTATCTGCTGAACTTCCTCAATCAAACCAAAGCCGACACCATTTACCTACTGGGCGATATACTCGACTTGTGGGCTATGCAAAAACAAGTGTGCTGGAGCCCGGAGCAAAATGCCGTGATCCAAAGCCTGCTGGCCAAAGCCGATCAGGGTACTGAAGTCATCTATATTCCAGGTAACCATGATGAAGAGTTCCGCCACTGGGCAGGTCGCCAGTTTGGCACTATCAAGTTGCAATTACGCGGCTGCCATACCACGGCTTTAGGGAAAAAGCTGCTGTTATTACACGGTGATGAGTTTGATAAAGAAGTAAACTTTGGCCGTTTTCATGCCTGGCTGGGTGACAATCTGTATGACTTTTTACTGTTTTTAAATCGCTGGAGTAACCGTATTCGCCGGGCTTTAGGTGGGCGCTATTTCAGTTTGGCTGCTTTTATTAAAAGCAAAGTACCAGGTGCTCAGCAGGCGATTGCCCGCTACCGGGATGCAGCAGTGGCAAAAGCCAAGCGTTCAGGTTTTGATGGCGTGGTCTGTGGCCATATTCATCATCCGGAAATCAGCTTGCAGGATGGCATTATTTACTGCAACGATGGCGACTGGATTGATAACTGCACAGCCCTTATAGAACAGCAGGATGGCTCATTAACGCTGTACCATTGGACAGAACAGAGTCATACGCTGGCTGCCATGCCAATGGCCGCGCTGGAAGAAGAACAACCTGCTCAGAGCAAAGTGGCCTGAGCAGGCTAAAATTTCCACAAAAAGCCATAAATCTGACGCATTTTTGTCATCTTAACCCCCTACTCTCTGTACGGACAAAGGCCCTTACAGAGACAAAGCTATGATCAGTGTTGACCAAATGATGCAAACGCATCTGCCAAAACTCGAACAAAAACCCTGGTTAGCCAAACCGGTCAAAGGCGCCTTACGCCATCTGCTGCATGAACAAGAATTTATCGCCTTCGCCAAACGTTACCCTCACTTGCAAGGTATTGAATTTGTAGAGCAAGTGCTGGATTATTTTAACTTCGCCTACGCAGTACGTGACAACGAAGTGGAACGTATTCCGAGCACTGGCCGGGTCGTTATTATCGCCAACCACCCTATTGGATCTTTAGATGGTTTAGCTTTGATTAAACTGGTGCGGGATATTCGTCCTGATGTCAAAGTGATCGCTAACCAGCTATTAATGGCGGTTGAACCTCTGCACTCTTTATTATTACCAGTGAATAATATGAGCGGTGACACTGAGCGTAGCCGTATCGATCGCATCAGCGATCATTTAGCAGCAGAAGGTGCGCTGATTTTATTTCCAGCTGGTGAAGTGTCGCGCTTAAAACCCAACGGTATTCGTGACGGCAAATGGCATGGCGGCTTTTTACGTTTTGCGATGAATGCCAAAGCCCCTATTCTGCCTATTTTTATAGATGGCCGTAACTCTGCGATGTTTTATGGCGCTTCGATGATTTACAAGCCTTTGGCCACTATGCTGCTGGTTCAGGAAATGTTTAACCAGAAGCATAAAAACATCGCGATGCGGATTGGTGAACAAATCCCTTATGACAGCTTTGCTCATCTGGCTTTGGAAACTCAGGCCAAGGTAAAACTGTTTAAAAAACACTTGTATCGCCTAGCCAAAGACAAATCGCCGCTGTTTAAAACTCAAACTGCAATCGCACATCCTGAAGATCGTATTTTGCTGAAAAAAGCAGTTGAAGCCTGTCCGTTGTTGGGTGAAACCAGCGATGGCAAACAAATTTATTTATATCAGTATCAACAAAGCTCACCTGTACTGCGCGAAATTGGTCGTTTACGTGAAATTGCCTTTAGAGCCGTAGGTGAAGGCAGCGGTCAGCGCCGTGATATTGACCAGTACGACAGCTACTACGAGCAACTGATTTTATGGGACAAAGACGACTTAGAAATAGTCGGAGCCTACCGTTTTGCTAATACAGCTAAAATCATGGCGGAAAAGGGCCTTGCAGGCTTGTATACAGCATCTTTATTCCAGTTTAACCTTGCGATGACACCCTATTTAGATCAGGGCCTTGAGCTTGGCCGCAGTTTTGTACAACCACGTTATTGGGGCAAACGTAGCCTGGATTATTTATGGTATGGCATAGGCGCCTACCTGAAACAAAATCCGGATATCCGTTATTTATTTGGTGGTGTCAGTTTATCCAACAGCTCCCCTAAAGCAGCACGGGATCTGATGGTGTATTTCTACAGCCTGTATTTCCGCTGCCCTGAACAAAGCGCTGTACCGAATATTCCATATGAATTACCAATGGATACGCTAAGCCAGCTGCAGCAGCATTTTAGCGGTGATAGCTACAGTCAGGACTTTGTGCAGTTAAAGCACTTATTGGCCAATATGGGCGTAAGTATCCCCACTTTGTATAAACAATACAGTGAACTGACCGAACCTGGTGGTGTGCGCTTTTTGGCTTTTGGTGTTGACCCTGACTTTGCTGACTGTGTAGACGGTTTAGTGCTGGTGGATATGACCATGCTGAAAGACAATAAAAAAGCCCGCTATATTTCCTGATATCACACGAAGAGCAGCCTGAGTAAAACTATTCAGGCTGCTTTTATAGTTTCCACCCTCCACTTTTTTGTTTTATATCAATAAAAACCCTAAAGAGACTAAGGGTTTATAGCAACTATTGATCTGGGGCAAAGTTTCACTGCAGCAGAAGCGCAGAATGACGCCAGTTTCTCAAGCTAAGGATCATTCTGATGAAAACAAGATATAAAACAATCGCGTCTTTATTGTTAGCCGCCTCTGCCGCTCCGGCTCTGGCTAACTGGTCAGTGAATGTCGGTGCTATTACAGTGGCTCCACAAGACTCCAGCGGTCACCTGAATGTGGTAGAGACTGTCGCTGGTTTACCGGCTGATTCCACTAAAGTGTCTGTAAATAACAATACCCAGTTAGGCATTACCATTGACTATCAGCTGAATAAAAACTGGACCCTGGAGCTGATAGCAGCAACTCCGTTCAAACATGATATGCAAGTGAAAGGTTCGGCTATTGATGGCTTAGCACTGGGCAGCAGTAAACAATTACCGCCAACCTTATTAGCCCAGTATCATTTTGATTTAGGTGACAGTAGATTCGACCCCTTTATCGGTTTAGGTCTGAATTACACCAACTTCTTTCAGGAAGAAGTCTCTGGCGAGTTAGTCAGTACCTTGCAGGCACTGAAGGTGACAGATGCAGATGACAAAGTGGAATTGAAGTTAAAAGATTCATGGGGATTGGCCATGCAGGCTGGTGTAAACGTGAAGCTGGCGGACAGCTGGAGCGCACATCTAATGCTGAGTAAAATGGATATAGACACCACTGGCCGCGTACTGGTGAATAACAACAGCATTCAGTCTGTCGATGTCAGTATCGATCCTTATGTCTGGATGATTGGCGCCCGTTATTCGTTTTAATAGCGAAGGCTTTAAAAGTATCAGTCCTTCTGATTCAACGAATTGTCGGCTCAGAAGGACTTTTCTCAGGAAGCAACTGCCAACTTATCTAAGTACAGCTGTGGCAGATTAAACTGAATACCAATAGAGAGCCCGCGCTCTTCCAGTCTGGAGTTGCGAACTTCACCCTGAATTTGCTGATCAATACCTATTTTTTCACATTGAATATGCAGGACCACAGGTGCCAGATTTACCTTGCTGCCCTGATGCGACGGATCAAACAAAAAACGGCAACCACCGCTGGATACATCAATCAAATGCCCCTGAAAACTACGGGCATTTTGCACCACTTCCAGATTGAGCCGCACTGAAGCAGGAATAAAAATACTGTTACGCCTTTCGTTGCGTAAAGCACGACGTTGTATAGCGGCAGGAAAACTGACAACAGCTAATTTATCCGGAAAACGCGCCAGCTGAAGTAATTCAGATTTAAAAGCAAAACACTCGCCGACAGAGTCTTCCACTAAAAAACGACAGACCACAGCCAAGCCATTAATAAAAAAGCGGTCCGGCAAGGTATCGTCATCTACTCTGAACAATACATATTTACCGGCTTTGTAACCCACCAGCTCACAGTTGCAACGGCTTTTGCGTTGATCCAATAACTCAAGGTCAAAGCGCTGGCCAATTTTGACATGGGACAGCCATTCTTTGTTATCAGGTTGTTCAGAACTCACTGCTGCTTGCATACCTTATCCTTTAGGCTTCACCGACTTCATGTCGGACATCTCACTCAAACTGGTGAATAAAAAGAGATGCAGCTAGTTTGTAAAAAAATGTGTCAGGGATCAAGAGAAAAATGAAAATATCTGCAAACAAAATAAATTAAAGATTAAAATTTAAAAATATCGCTACAAAAATAACAAAACCTGCCGAAGCAGGTCTTGTTTGTATCATTTTTACGGTATTAACCTAACCAAACCCGGGCGTTACGGAACATCCGCATCCACGGGCTGTCTTCTTGCCATTCATCCGGATGCCAGCTGTTCGCCACAGTGCGGAATACCCGCTCAGGGTGAGGCATCATAATAGTCACGCGACCATCAGTGGTGGTTAACGAGGTAATACCCAGCGGCGAACCATTTGGATTCGATGGGTACTGTGTCGTCACATTGCCATAGTTATCGACAAAACGTAACGCCACTGTGCCACTTTGATCAGCGGCTTGCATCGCAGCAGCAGATGCAAACTCTGCATGACCTTCACCGTGAGACACAGCGATAGGCATACGGGAACCTGCCATACCTTTAAAGAATAAAGAGGCACTTTCCTGCACTTCTACCAGACTGAAACGGGCTTCAAAACGCTCTGATCTGTTGCGAACAAAACGTGGCCATAAATCAGCGCCAGGGATCAGGCTCTTCAGATTCGACATCATCTGACACCCATTACAGACGCCTAAACTGAAAGTAGTTTCACGTTCAAAAAACGCCGCAAATTCAGCGCGTGCTTTGTCGTTAAACAGCACAGATTTCGCCCAGCCTTCACCAGCCCCTAATACGTCACCGTAGGAGAAACCACCGCACGCCACTAAGCCGTTAAATTCAGCCAAAGAACGACGACCAGATAAAATGTCGCTCATATGCACGTCAACCGCATTGAAGCCGGCTCTGTTGTAGGCAGCTGCCATCTCGACATGAGAGTTCACACCCTGCTCACGCAGAATAGCCACTTTAGGCTGTACGCCCTTCAGGATATAAGGGGCAGCCACATCTTCGTTCAGGTCAAAGCTTAATTTTGCATTTAAGCCTGGATCTGTGACATCAGCTTTAGCGACAAATTCCTGACGTGCACCTTCTGGGTTATCACGCATCAGCTGCATTTGATAAGTAGTTTCGGCCCAGATGGTACGTAATGTCGTACGGCTGTTGCTATACACCAACTGATCACCGTGACTGATCTGAATTTGATCGTCTGTGGTGACTTCACCTAATAAATGCGCCACAGCAGATAAATCATGCTGAGCTAAAATCGCCTGAACTACTGGTAAATCGCTGTTCGCCACTTGCAACACTGCGCCTAACTCTTCACTGAAAAGTACAGCTAAGTTATCTGTGCCTAAGCTTTGGATATCCACTTTAACACCAGCTTTACCGGCAAAAGCCATTTCTGCCAGCGTGACAAATAAACCACCGTCTGAACGGTCGTGGTAGGCCAGTAATTTCTGCTGAGCCACTAAAGCCTGCACGGCTTGATAGAAGTTCATCAGTAATTCAGGGCTTTCCAGATCCGGCGCTGTCTGGCCTAACTGCTTATAGACCTGAGCTAAACAAGAGGCACCTAAACGGTTGGCGCCCTGACCTAAATCCAGCAGGATCAGGCTGCTTGCGCCTTTGTCAGTGCGCAGCTGTGGTGTCACAGTACGACGTACATCTTCAACCCGGGCAAAAGCAGTGATAATCAAGGATAAAGGTGAAGTCACTGTCTTCTGTTCACCATCCTGTTGCCAGCTGGTTTTCATCGACATTGAATCTTTACCTACAGGGATAGTTAAACCCATAGCAGGACATAACTCTTCACCTATGGCTTTGACGGCCTGATACAAACCAGCGTCTTCACCAGGGTGCCCTGCAGCAGACATCCAGTTGGCTGACAGTTTGATATGTTTAATATCACCTATCTGCGTCGCTGCAATGTTAGTAATAGATTCAGCTACAGCTAAACGGGCAG
Source organism: Gammaproteobacteria bacterium (assembly GCA_018815765.1). Taxonomy (GTDB): domain Bacteria; phylum Pseudomonadota; class Gammaproteobacteria; order Enterobacterales; family Alteromonadaceae; genus Pararheinheimera. Next base: position 6,661 of record JAHIWM010000022.1, read on the forward strand.
AAGCAGCAAAGTCTAATAAGGCGACAGGCGTACGTTCGCCCATCGACATGGCTTCACCGTGGTAAGTGTCGTAGGACGCAGCAGTCACACCACAGTTGGCTACTGGCACCTGCCATGGACCTACCATTTGATCACGGGCCACTAAACCTGTGACTGTGCGATCGCCAATGGTGATCAGGAAGGTTTTTTCAGCAATAGTAGGTAAACGCAACAAACGCTCAGCCGCATCAGCTACTGTCACGCCATTCAAGTCTAAAGCTTTGCCTTCTGTCACTTGAGTTTTCACATCACGGTGCATTTTAGGCGCTTTGCCCAGCAGTACGTTCAGTGGCAAATCGATAGGTGTATTGCCAAAATGCTGATCGGATAAGGTCAGGTGGTGTTCAGCAGTGGCTTCACCTACTACAGCATAAGGTGCACGTTCACGTTTACAAATCTCTTCAAACACAGACATTTGGTCAACAGGAATCGCCATCACATAACGTTCTTGCGATTCGTTACACCAGATCTCCAGTGGCGACATGCCTGGTTCGTCGTTTGGCACGTTACGTAATTCGAACTTACCACCGACGCCACCATCGTTCACCAGCTCAGGGAAAGCGTTAGATAAACCACCTGCACCTACGTCATGGATAAAACAAATAGGGTTTTTATCGCCCAGCTGCCAGCAGCGGTCGATCACTTCCTGACAACGACGTTCAATTTCAGGGTTTTCACGTTGCACTGAGGCAAAATCTAAATCTTCAGCCGACTGGCCTGAAG
>JAHIWM010000187.1 GCA_018815765.1 Gammaproteobacteria bacterium
GGAACCACCTGACTCCATTCCGAACTCAGAAGTGAAACGCAGCCGCGACGATGGTAGTGTGGCAGATGCCATGCGAGAGTAGTTCACCGCCAGGCTCCCAATTAAATGGAAAAGCCCTTCGCGCAAGCGAGGGGCTTTTTTATTTACGTTGAAATCAGGTGGTGAGCCACCCGAGCACGGCATTCCCCATGCGACAAAAACGTCAGGAACGTTTTTGAACGGCGCAGCCGGCCCGAAGGGTGGAGGGCAGGAGGCCCGCAATAAAGTAGTTCACCGCCCCCAAATTCAGAGCAGTTCTACCCAAATGCAGAACAAATTCGCTCAAATTAACAACAAAACCCGCTCTATTAACATCCCGATCTGAACCTACCTAACATCTTCAACCCCACGATCCGTAACTTTTACCCTGAATACCCGCTGTGAAGCCTGCTGTTTATTTGGATCAAATACCAAAGGAAAATCATAAACTGCAGTTTGTTGGCGTAATTTGTCTAATAAACACTGCCGCTTAACAGGTAAAGGGCATAATTTCAGTGCCTGGCCCACTAAAGTACCTGCTGTAAAACCTTCCAACCCGACATCAGATAAAGGAGCAGTTGCCTGTTGAATCAGCAATCTTTGATATTCCCGCACTAAAAGCCACTTTGTGTCTGTAGGTTTTGGTACCACCATAGTGGCCATGACCTTGTCATCTTTATCCAGCAAGGCACTTAGCTGCTGTAAACCAGCAAAAGATACGGTGGCATATTGAGGTTGGTAGCCTTTGCTGCGACCAAAATTGATGGCTTCGGCCAAAGGTTTGTAGGTGCCGACCATAAACACCACCTCAACACCAGCTTTTATCAACTCCGACACTCCGGCTTCAATTTCCGTACTATTACGTTGAAAACGTGCAGTGACTACAGGGGCTATACCTTTTAACTGCAGCGCTTTTAAGTAACCTTGTTCAACAGAGGCGCCAAATTCGTCAGCTTGTAGCAACAGACCTACTTTGGTGTCAGGTTTTGTCAGCAGATAATCCACCTGACTTTGAGTTTCTTCGTCATAACCCGCTCGTAAGTGATAGATAAAATTATGTTCTGGCTGACGCAATAAAGAGGCACCGGTAAAGGGGGTTATATAAGGAACTTGGTAATGCTGCAGCAGAGGTAAAATGGCAGAGGATGTTGGAGTACCTACATAAGCGAATAGGGCTAATGCATTGTTTTCTATTATAAATTGTCTGGTATTTCGTACTGTTAGTTCGGGTTCATACTGATCATCTTTAACAAGTAACTGCACTTTGGCACCCTGAACGCCTCCCTCTTTGTTCAACTGGTGAATCGCCAGTTCTACGCCGTTTTTATAGCTTTGGCCTATACCGCTGGCATTTCCAGTTAGCGGTACCGACATTCCTAAGAGAATAGTTTCTGCTTGTGCAGATGCGGCAGAGACGCAGACTAACAACAGCATTGATCGTATAGATGACATGCTTAGTCGTGGCATAAATTGGTACTCTTACAGCTTTCATAGCTCAGAGCTTAGTGGAAAATGTCGGAGGAAACCTTGTTCTGGCTCAAAAATGCAGCAGCTTACACAGCTCTGGGAGTTTTTGTTTAGCCGCAGGTTCTGAAATCTGCTGCCATTCATGTTTTTGCCACAGCCGTTGTACTAACATCAGCGCTGTTTCATGCTCCACTTTGGCATAATACAAATTAAACCAACACAACAGATGGGTTTCTATTAGCTCAAAAGGACGCAATTCTGCCTGGAATAACTGCAGTTCAGTGACTTGCTGTGGTGTGAGTTCTATAGAAGGAGGCTCTGCCCACAATAAAGCCAAAGCCGGATCCAGAGTGCGTTGTTTATCAGCAAGCTGCCAATACAACTGTCTGGAAAACTGCTGTTGTAAAGCTCTGAACTGCTTGCCATACAGCATCAAAACCGAGGCTTCATTACTGGCTTGTTCGTTGTGATGGCTGAGCTTTACCGGGCTAAAACCAGCCTTTTGCCAGAACTTGGCTAAAGCTAAAGTGGCGCCAAAACTGGTGCCAATCAGATACTGCTGGCCCAGTAAATCCTGCAACACAAAGCTTAATAATTGACTGCCAAGTCCCTGACTTTGCACTAACGGATGCACAACAATACGCTGAATTCTAGCCATTTTTTGCTCTGCTAGCTGCGGCTGCAGGCAATGAAAAGCTAAGCTTTGAGCTAATAAATGCCCTTGTACTCTGCGTTTGCCATGCGCTACTGCACTAGCAAGTTCTGCATCCAGCTCACCTTCAAAACTGATTAAAGCACAGGCGATCACCTGCTGATCTTGCTCCAGTGTATACAGCTTCAGTGCCGGGTTATCCAATAAAGCCCAAAGGTCCATCACATCGGTTTGATAATGTGCCAGGCTCAGTAAACTAAAGATTTGTTGTAGTTTTTGAGGTTGTAGCAGTACCTCTTTGATCGGATAGCTGAAAGCTTTTGGCTGTTGTATTTCAGTGATAACAGAGTCAGTTTGGTCCAGTAAAAAACCTTTAAAAATCAGCTGCTCCAGTGGGTCGTTTGCCTGATAGCGTATTGGTTGATGCAAATGAAGTTTCTGAAAACCAGGGCAATGTTGCTGTAAATAACTTTGAAAGCGTAACTGAAAACCACGGCCTGTGCCTTCGTAACCATGTTCAGTAGTGGCGAAGACTAAACGGCTATACAGATCAGTCAGTTGCTGTAATTGAGGGGTTGGAATAGCCGCAGCTTCATCTACCAGAATCACAGTGTTCTGCTGCTTTTCTGCCAGTAAGGCATCGACAGGTACAAAACGAATGGCGCCGTTTAGCAGCTGATTTTGGCCCTGTTGATACGACTGATTTAACAGATCCGCAGCGATAAAGAATGCAGTTTGCACAGCAACAGGTGAAGGTCCTGTCAGCAGAATATCGGTTTTACCTTGTTGCACTAATTGAGCTGCAGCTAAACCCAAAGCACTGGATTTACCGCGGCCACGATGAGCCGTCAGTACCAAAGGGCGACGTCTGTGACCTGTGACGACTTTATGGATAGCCGCCACTGCGATTTGTTGTTCTGTAGTGCGATAGGGTAGTTGTGCTTGTAGTGAGACAATAATTTCGGGTAATAGAGGAATTACAGCAGAGTTGCCTTCGATAAGCTTCACCCAACGTTGTTCTGATAATTGCTCTAACCAAAACTCTTTAAATAAGCCTGTATAAACAGCAGCATCCAGCGGGTAGGGTAATACTCTTTTAGCGGCTGGATTTGGCTGTTGTTGCCACAGATCTGGCTCACCGGTAACAAATAACCAAAGCCCACCTGCTTTTAGGCAACCACTGCTGGCTGCTACCAAATCCCAGTCGACAGCATGGCGTGCGTCCACCACCAGTAAATCACATTCAGTGCCCAGCCATTGCTGTTTTTGTTTGGCTGACAATAGCGTAAAACCAGCAGGTGCTTGATGACCTAACCAATAACTAACAGCTTCAGGCTCTAAAGCACTAAGTTGCTGCCGGGTATAAGAATCTGAACCTGCTAACCAAATAGGTAAACGCCAGCCATGCTTCTGATAAGCGCTTTGTTGCTGACGGACGATCTGCAGCAGGCTCATCATTAGTTAAACCGGTTCTAACCTGGCGTAAGCTGTGACTAACCATTTACTGCCCAGTTCGTCAAAGTTCACCTGAATACGCGACTGTGGCCCTGTGCCTTCATAATTCAGCACTGTACCTTCACCAAATTTATCGTGTACTACCCTTTGGCCCAGTTTAAAACCGGTGTTTTCAAAGGCACTATGGCTGGCGGCACTACCAAAACGGTTCATTTGGGTAGGTTTGCTGACATTAGTGGTCAGGCGAATTTCTTCTAAACAGTCGGCCGGAATTTCTCGAATAAAACGCGACGGTCTGTTGTATTGCTCCTGACCATATAAACGGCGGCTTTCGGCATGAGTTAGATACAACTTCTGCATAGCGCGGGTCATGCCGACATAACATAACCGACGCTCTTCTTCTAAACGTTCGCTGTCATCACCACTTTGTTGGCTTGGAAACATGCCTTCTTCCAGACCACAAATAAATACCAGCGGGAATTCCAGACCTTTGGCGCTGTGTAAAGTCATCAACTGCACTGCATCTGAATGTTCTTCAGCCTGATATTCACCGGCCTCCAAAGCAGCCTGAGATAAAAAGGCGGACAGTGGCGTCATTTCTTCGGTATTGACATAAGTGGCGTTGGCGCAAGCGTTGACCAGTTCGTTTAAGTTTTCTACTCTGGTTTGAGCTTTTTCGCCTTTTTCGGCCAGATACATCGCCATCAGGCCTGATAGTTGAATCACATGATCGGCTTGCTCGTCCAGACTTAAATCTTTGCTGTCGGCTTCGAGCTGGGCAATCATCTGCACAAAAGTGCTGATGGCATTGGCGGCACGGCCAGTCAGTTGTTTATTGGCCAGCATTTGCTGCAGGCTTTGCCACAAAGTCACTTGCAGTGAACGGGCATTTTCCCGCACTTTGTCCATAGTGGTATCGCCAATGCCACGCACCGGAGTATTGATAATACGTTCCAGCGCGGCGTCATCTTGTCTGTTATTGATCAGACGCAGATAAGCCAGCGCATCTTTAATTTCCTGACGTTCGTAGAAACGTAAGCCACCATAGATACGGTAGTTAATGCCGTCCTGAATTAAAGCTTCTTCCAGCACCCGCGATTGGGCGTTATTGCGATACAAAACTGCGGCTTCAATCAGCTTGCCACCTTCACGTTTCCACTCCCGAATACGACCGACAATAAAACGGGCTTCGTCTAACTCGTTAAACGCTGTGTAGAGCGAAATGGCTTCGCCTTGTTCGCCGTCCGTCCATAAGTCTTTACCCAAACGGTCGCTGTTGTGCGAAATCACACAGTTGGCGGCTTTTAAAATAGTGCCGGTGGAGCGATAGTTTTGCTCGAGGCGGATAGTGACAGGGTTTGGATAGTCTTCTAAAAATTGTTGAATGTTTTCCACTTTAGCGCCACGCCAGCCGTAAATGGACTGGTCATCGTCACCTACTATCATCACTTTGCTTTCAGTACCAGCCAGTAAACGTAACCATTCATACTGAATGGAGTTGGTATCCTGGAACTCGTCGACCAGAATATGGCGGAAACGCTGCTGATAATGAGCACGAATTTGTGGTTGCTGTTTAATCAGCTCAAAGCTGCGCAGTAAAATTTCGGCAAAGTCGACTAAACCCGAGCGGTCACACATTTCCTGATAAGCGGCGTAAATTTTGATCATGGTTTGCAGACTGAAATCGCCATGCGCATCCATAGTGCCAGGGCGCTGACCTTCGTCTTTACGGGCGTTGATAAACCATTGAATTTGTTTAGGTGGCCAGTGTTTTTCGTCTAAATTCAGTGCTTTTAATACCCGACGCACTAAACGGTATTGATCGTCTGAGTCGATGATCTGAAAACCCTGAGGTAAACCTGCTTCCAGATAATGGGCCCGCAGCATGCGGTGCGACAAACCGTGGAAGGTACCCATCCACAGATTATTTAAACTGACTCCTATGGTCTGTTCGATACGGTTACGCATTTCCTGTGAGGCTTTATTGGTAAAAGTCACAGCCAATAAACTATAAGGCGCAACCCGTTCCACCTGCATTAGCCAGGCTAAGCGATGCACCAGTACCCGGGTTTTGCCCGAGCCGGCACCGGCTAATACCAGCATATGTTGAGGAGGAGCGGCTACCGCATCACGTTGTTTATCGTTTAAGCCATCCAGTAAAGAAGAGACATCCATCAGCAGTAAGTACCTGTCGCAAAATTTGCAGCATTATACACCCTACAGCTTTGTTGCCCCAGCTTTGTGAACTTAAAGCAAAGCCTGCAGCTGCTCTAACGAATCAATTTGCAGATGAGGCAATACGCAAGTTTGAAAATGATATTCATGCTTCAGCCACACCGCCTGACAACCGGCATTCAGCGCACCCCGTACATCGGCTTTGCTGTTATCGCCTATATGCAGCAGTTCATGGGGCTCAATAGCCAGTTGCTGGCAGGCTTTATGAAACATATCAGGGTAAGGCTTCATTTTACCGCTGGGGCCTGCATGATAGGCGTACTTGAAATACTGACTGATGCGCAGCAGTGTTAAATCGGCATTGCCATTGGTAATGGCCACCAATGGGTAACGTTCGGCTAAAGCTTTGAGCAACTGATGGCTGGAGTCTGGCACTGTTAAATTGCTACGGGCTGTGTAAAAAGCACTAAAAGCCAGTTCTGCAATTTCCCCTGCTTCACAGCGATCGATACCTAACTCTGTTAAGCCTTGTTCCACTGACAACAAGCGCCAGCGGCTGACATCATGGCGCACTTCTGGGTCAAGTTGTGCCAGTTCTTTGCGTTTTTGCCACCAGAATTCAGGGTCAATCAGCCCAAGCTTGGGAGCTAGTTGCAGCAGTTTTTGCTGCATAGCCAGTTCTGCCTGTTCAATCACAGGGCCGTTGTTATACAGCGTATCGTCCAAATCAAAAGAGATAGCTTTAAAAGGCAAAAGGGCTTTGTAAACACGCATAAGTGAGTTCGTTTTGTCCGCTATAAGCTGCAGTGTACTGCTTTTACGCTGGGGAACAGCAAAAAGGATCTGTTGTTTGACCTCAAAGAATGCCGTTTAGATGATCTTTAAAAGCCGGGCCAATTTTAATCTGCATCTGATTACTTAAGCGGATTGATGTGCTGTCGAGGCCAATTACATGCTGTTTATTCACCAGAAAAGACTTCTGCACCTGAATAAAATCAGCCGAAACAGCCTGCCGATAAATTTGTTTTAAAGTGGCATTAACTAACACCATCTGCTGACCTTGCCAGACTTTGACATAATTACCATAGGCCTCAAAACAACATACTTCTGAAAGACTAAACTTGCGTAGCTCACGTTCCACTTTCAGTAGGATGGAAGCAGGTTTTTCCGGCTCCAGAACCAGCCGGCGTCTGACTTTCTGTAGTGCTGTGGCAAAACGTTCTGCACTGATGGGTTTGAGCAGGTAATCGACCACGTCGAGTTCAAAGCCATCCAGCGCATATTGCTGGTAGGCAGTGCTGATAATCACTTGTGGTTTGTTTTGCATCACTTTAAGCATATCAAGACCCGTTAATATCGGCATCTGAATATCCAAAATCAGCAGATCCACTTGTTGTTTAGCCAATACCGCCAATGCTTCGGCCGCACTATAACAATGGCCGATAATGGTGATATCCGCATAAGCTTTGCAGTGATAACTGATCACCTGATGAGCCAACGGTTCGTCATCGACGATCAGCAGTTTTAACATGGCGCTGATTCCAGATTGATTGACAGCTCGGCACGCCAGCCAACTGCAGTTGCAGTGCTACTTAAACTGTATTTTTCACCATAACATAGCTGTAAACGACGGCGCAGATTTTCCAGCCCAATACCTGTAGGTGCAGCACTCTGCTGTGCGGGCACCGTATTTTCACAGACAAACATCAGTCTGTTGTCTTGGAGTTGCAGTTGGATATTCACTTTACTGGGCTCTGCTGTGCTTTCCACTCCATGTTTATAGGCGTTTTCTACCAGCATAATCAACAGCAAAGGCGGCAGCAAATACTGGTCGGCATGCTCTGGCAGGCTGAGACTAAGTTCTGTTTTATTGCTGACCCGCAATTGTTGTAAAGCCAGATAATCCTGCAGATAGTTAATCTCTTGCTGCAAGGTCACCAATGGCTGGCTGCCCTGATAGACCACGTATCTTAATAAATCGGCCAGCCTCAGTATCAGCGTGGGAGCTTGCTCAGACCGCACCAGACAAAGTGCATACAGGTTGTTTAAGGTATTAAATAAAAAATGCGGATTAATCTGTTGTTGTAACAATAAGAGTTCAGTCTGAATTTGTCTGTGCTGAATTTGCGCCAGATTTTTTTCATGCTGTTGCCGGTCAAAAGCCAGGATCAAAGGTGTGGTTAATAACCACTGCATAAACATGAAGAAAAAATTGTACCAGTCGAAAGGGTTGGGCCCACCCGCTGGTACTGCCGGTACCTCCACTGCATTCATTGGCAGTTGCAAAAGCAACATGGCCAATAGCGGATAACACAGTACTATCAGCGTCAGACTAACCAGCACAAAAGGCAATAAACCATACTGCGCCAGGATACAACGAATAAGCCAATAGCGATTCAGCCAATAACACCCCCACATTGTTGCTGCTAACACACTAAATTGGCATAAATAACTCAGGAATAATCCAGGGTTTTGCAGCAGTCTTTGCCAGTCGAATAGGACTGGGATAGGTTGTTTTGCAAAGCCGGGCGGATGCGATACCAGCAATACAGCCCAGCTGATGGTCCAGGCCAACAACAGCATTAACAACACCGCATCCAACGAAAACAACCATTGCCAGCGCGAGCGGCTACCCTGCTGCAGTTTGCGCTGATACCAAAAGTGCAGCCAGTACAGCAGGCTCAACCCCGGTGCGAGCAACCAATGACTCAGGCCTTGCGGCTGCGCGCTATCCGCCAGCAGAACAACAGCCGGATAGACCAGCATGCCAGCGACCCAAAACAACAGCACAACACTGTTCGTCAGCCGGGATGGCTTCAGCTGATTGTGCAACCAGCTTAGCAGTGCCTGAGCCAACAATAACGGCATAGATTGCAGCAACAGCAAACCGGCTTGCGGCCAGAACAACGACCAGTCAGCCTGATACAACTTCATCTGAGGCTGCAGCGAAGCCCACAACCACGCCAGTAACACCGGCATGAGCGGAAACACAACTTCAGGTTTAAGCGCTGCTTTTAGTGTCAACACGGCTTTAAATGTAAAGGCAGCGGGCAGCTTCATGGCCAAGTTGGAATGCTCTGGAATAACAATGTACTTATGCTGCCTGTGTTCCGGCAGATTGTCATCTGTCTGCGGACAAAACCTGAGTTTGAGCTGATGAAACGGCGATAGCTGCTGCGCGTTGTCCTCTGATCAGCTATTTCAGCGCAATAAAGCTCAGCAATAGGGCCTTAGCAAGACAAATTACCAGCGACACCAACTTTGGTCATGCAGTCGGGCAGTTTGGTCATTTGCCGCTTGAAGCACAGTGCAACAGCCGCTTAATTTGGTCGTTATTGCTGACTTCAACAACATGCCACAGGCAAGGACCCCTATGCTGCAAATCCACCAACTCAACAAAACTTATCCGGACGGTACTGCCGCGCTGCGCGGACTGGATCTTAGCGCCAGTTGTGGCATTTTTGGTTTGCTTGGCCCCAATGGCGCCGGTAAATCCAGTTTGCTGCGGACCATTGCCACCTTACAACAGCCGGACAGCGGTCAGATCAGTTTTAATGGGGTAGATGTTTTACAACAGCCACAACAGTTACGCTGCCAACTGGGATATTTGCCGCAGGAGTTTGGGGTCTATCCGCATTTGTCCTGTCATGCTTTGCTGGAACATATCGCCGTGCTCAAAGGGCTGACCGACCGGCGCAGCCGGCAACAGCAAATTGAGATGCTGCTGGCACAAACCAACTTAACCGAAGTTGCACATAAAGCTGTGGCGCATTTTTCCGGTGGCATGCGCCAAAGGTTTGGTATTGCTCAGGCGCTGCTTGGCGATCCTAAGCTGTTAATCCTGGACGAACCAAGTGCCGGACTGGACCCGCTGGAGCGGCAGCAATTACATAATTTGCTGGCCGAAATCAGCCGCGAGCGGCTGGTGCTGTTGTCGAGCCATATTGTCGATGACATTGAGCAGTTGTGCCAGCACGTGGCGATCATGCTGCGCGGGTGCTTTGTAGTGCAAGGTGATACCAGCGCATTGATCACCCCACTACAAGGTCACATTTGGCTCTACAGCGGCGAACTGCCGCAGCTGCCGCCTAAAGTACAGCTATTGCAACGCAGCTATTTGCGCGGCGTGCCGCAACTGCGGCTCTATGCAGCTGAGTGTCCGGGTGATGGCTTTTACGCAGCGACCGCATCGCTGCAGGATTGTTATTTCCTGACACTGGCCAGTTTTGCAGGACAATTGCCGGCGGGCCTTGCTGCAAATAAACC
>JAHIWM010000188.1 GCA_018815765.1 Gammaproteobacteria bacterium
ATCTCTGCCATTACGGCTGTTTCTTGCAGTCTTATGCAGTGTTGGGCTGATGACGCTGGATCGATTTACCGACAGCTCCACACAGTTGCGTAGTTATTTAACCGCAACTGTGAGTCCTTTGTATTATCTGGCCAATTTACCTCAGGCCATGATGTCCGATGCCTCTGAACAATTTATGTCTCACCAGCGCTTACTGGAGCAAAACCAGAAGCTGCGTGAAACTTTGCTTCGACAAAATACCCAGATGCAGCGCTTGCAGTTTTTACAGCAGGAAAACGACAAATTACGCTCCTTGTTAGGCTCAGTGCCTGTGGCTGATAATAAACGTCTGGTGGCTGAAGTATTGGCTGTCTACAGTCATCCCTTTAGTAACCAGATTGTAATTAATAAAGGCAGCAACGACGGTGTGGTAGCGCAGCAGCCTTTAATTGATGATTTGGGTGTGCTTGGCCAAATCGTCAGTGTTGGGCCAACCAGCAGCCGTGCTTTACTGATTTCTGATACCACCCATGCCATTTCATTGCGGGTTGAACGCAACGGCGATCATGTGGTGGCTGAGGGCTTGGGTCAGTCGGACGAAGTGAAGCTGATGCATATCCCACACAGTGCCGATATTCAGCAAGGCGATAAGCTGATTACCTCAGGTCTGGATGGTATTTTCCCTGAAGGTTATCCTGTGGCCGAAGTGGTGCGTATTAGCCGCAATGCTCAGCAGCCATTTTTGCAGGTCTATGCCAGACCTTATGCCCAGCTGGATCGTATCCGTTATGTGTTATTAGTCTGGCCTAAAGCTAAACCGGAAATTGACGAGCAAATAGCTCCACCTGATGCCGAAGCCGCCGCTGTGGCAGGAGATTTCTGATGGAAAAGTCGCATCGTTTATATCTGGTGTATTTATCCCTGATGTTCTCCCTGGTGCTGGCGGTTGTGCCACTGCCTGCCATGGTGAAGTTATTCCGCCCTGACTGGCCTTTGCTGGTGCTGTTTTACTGGGCTTTGGCTTTGCCATTTCGGGTTAGCATAGGCACAGCTTTTGTGGTGGGTTTTTTGCTGGACGTGCTGGTGGGCACTGTGCTGGGTGTTAATGCGCTGGCCTATTCCGTCATTATTTATTTCTGCTCAGCGCACCATTTAAAAATCCGTAACTTCTCTATTTTGCAGCAAAGCTTAGTCATAGCTCTGTTTTTGGCTTTTTATCATTACTTTATCTTTTGGCTCAGTCATTTCTTAACCGGAGTTGTGTTCACTATGGCGTATTTATGGCCTGTAGTAACAGGGGCTGCGGTCTGGCCCTGGATCTTCTGGTTACTACGCCGTATCCGCCGCCAGTTTAAAATTCATTGAGTATCTTTATGATAGCCCTTGCTTCAGCTTCACCCCGTCGCCGCGAATTATTAGGCCAGTTGCAGCAGGATTTTGTGCTGGTCAGTGGCACTATTGATGAAACTCAGTTGGAAGGCGAAACAGCCGATCAGTACGTACTGCGTTTAGCAGAACAAAAAGCTCAGGCAGGATTTGCCAGTCAAAGCACTCCACTTCCTACCTTAGGTGCCGATACCATAGTGCAGGTGGACGACTTAGTTTTAGGTAAACCTGTTGATTTAGCTGATTTTCGGCGCATGATGGGGTTATTATCGGGCCGTAGCCATTGGGTAAAAACTGCAGTGGCTATTGCAACAGCGCAAGGCACGACCAGTACCACTGTCGCGACTAAGGTCTGGTTTAAAGAACTGTCAGAACAGGAAATTTTTTGGTACTGGAATACAGGTGAACCTGCCGATAAAGCGGGGGGTTATGGTATTCAGGGGCTGGCAGGGCAATTTGTGCAGCGGATAGATGGCAGTTACTTTGCTGTGGTAGGTTTGCCTTTGTATGAAACCGCACAGCTGCTACAGGCTCTGAAGGAGCAGGTATGAGCGCAGAATTACTGATCAACGTCACTCCAAGTGAAACCCGGGTGGCCTTGATTGAAAACGGTGTATTGCAGGAAGTGCATATTGAACGCCAGGCCAAACATGGTCTGGTCGGTAATATTTATATGGGCAAAATCAGTCGTGTTTTGCCTGGTATGCAGGCCGCTTTTGTTGATATAGGTTTAGATAAAGCCGCTTTTTTGCATGCATCCGATATAGTCACAGCAGGTTTAAACATTGCGGACGCTGAACTCAAAGCCGGTCCGGTCAAAGATATTCGCCTGCTGGTGCATGAAGGTCAGTTTTTACTGGTGCAAGTGGTGAAAGACCCATTGGGTACCAAAGGCGCTCGTTTAACGACAGACATCACTTTGCCTAGCCGCCATCTGGTGTTTATGCCTGGCTCTGCTCATGTGGGTGTTTCGCAGCGTATTGAAAGTGAAGCTGAGCGTCAGCGTTTAAAAGACATTGTCAGCACTTGTCTGGATGAAACCGGTGGCTACATAGTTCGCACCGCGGCCGAAGGCGCTGGTGAAGATGAGCTGCTGCACGACGGTAAGTTTTTACAGAAGCTGTGGGCCAAGGTACTAAAACGAAAAAAAAATGCCCGCAAAGAAACCATGTTGTATGAAGAGTTAACGCTGGCGTACCGTATTTTGCGTGACTTTGTTGGCTCTGATTTAGAGCGGGTGCGCATCGACAGCAAGCTGACTTATCAGCAGTTGCATGCCTTTACCGAAGAATTTGTACCTGAGATGACTGCCCGGCTGGAGTATTACCCTGGTGAGCGGCCCGTCTTTGATTTATTTGATGTCGAAAATGAAATTCAGCGTGCGCTGGAGCGCCGGGTCATGCTGAAAAGTGGTGGTTATCTGATGATCGATCAAACCGAAGCCATGACCACTATAGACGTCAATACCGGTGCTTTTGTTGGCCACCGTAAC
>JAHIWM010000189.1 GCA_018815765.1 Gammaproteobacteria bacterium
ATCGGCGAGCATTGTTTTTACATTCATGGCGGCACTCATGGTTTGAGAGTTTTGGCGAATGATCTGATCGGGAACTGCCATGAATGTTCCCTTCGCCTCTAATTATTTGTTTTATCTACGCCATTCGTGGGGATTCGTCAGAAGAATTTGAACAGCGCCAGTATCAAATTAGCCGCAAACGTATGGGCTTAGCACTGAATTTGGATTATCGCCCTGAAGGTGATACCGACTACTACCTGCGGACTTTGTACAGCAAATTTACTGACGATGAAGTACGCCAGGGCTTACTCACTGAATTTGAAGAACCAGTACAAGCTGGTACTGATTCAGCAGGTGAGCTGGTGCGTGGTATTAAAGCCCGTGAAGAAACTCAAACCATCAGTGCTGTGGTGCTGGGGATGCAACAACAGTTAGCAGACTGGCAGTGGAAAGCCGAAGTGGGCACCAGCAAAGCTGATGAAAAAACACCTTTTAGTTTGGCTGATGGTCAGTTTAAGCAGGAGTTTGACGAAGGCTTAAGTTTCAGCGGTACAGATAAACTGCAGTTACTGGCACCAGAGTCTGCATACAGCGCTGAAGACTACGAGTTGGATGAAGTCGAAGTAGCAGATACCTTTACTGAAGAAAAAGAGAAAAACGCCAAGTTTGATTTAAGCCGCGAATTGCTGCAAAGCTGGGGCGCGCTGGAAGTCAAAGCTGGTGTGAAATGGAGCGACAGAAGCAAAGTTGCGGATGAAAGCCTGTGGCTGTATGAAGATTTAGAAGATGCAGGCCTGACCAAATTAACCCTGGCTGATTACCCTATGGGCAATGCAGATTACGGTTTAGGTCGTTTTGGGCCTGCCATTAATCCAGCTCTGTTATTGTCAGAATTAAGCACTTTAGACAGAGATGATTATCTGGACCCGGTGGAATCGCAAATTAACGATTTCAGAGTGGATGAAGAAATTAAAGCGGCATATCTGCAAGGCAACTGGCAAGGCGAAAACTGGCAAGTCATTGCTGGTAGTCGTTTTGAACATGACAGCCGTGATGCGGTGGGCAGCAAATACGACGCCACCACTGAAGAATTCAGCGCAGAAGTTTATAGCGGTTCTGAATCACACTGGTTACCTGCAGTGATCAGTCGTTACAGCTTGTCGGATCAAACTCAGGTCAGGGCTGCTATTACCAGTTCTTTAGTGCGGCCAAGTTTTGAGCAACTGGCGCCGGCTTTTGTACTGGAAGAAGACGATGGCGATATTGAAGCCAGCTTTGGTAATCCGGCTCTTGAGGCCTTAACTTCAACCAACCTGGATTTAGGGGTTGAATACTATCCGGATAAATTGGGCGTGATGTCAGCCATGCTGTTTTACAAAGACATCAAAGACTTTATCTATGCCACAGACTTAGCAGGTCAGGGTGAATACCTGGACTTTAATCATGCCGAAACTTATATCAATGGTGATGATGCCACTTTGTATGGTCTGGAGCTGAACTATGTGCAGCAACTGCAAGGCATTAGCGAGTTTTGGGATCACTGGTTGTTGTCAGCCAACTTAACCTTAAGCCGCTCTGATGCACAAATCAGCTGGTTTGATGACGGCGAGCTGCTGACCCGTGATATTGATTTACCAAGTCAGTCGGATAAAACCGCCAATATGGCCATTGGTTATGAAGACAATAGCTGGAGCTTACGTTTAGCTGCCAATTATAAGTCAGATTATCTGGTGGAAGTCAGCGAGTTTGACGACCCGGCTTATGACTTATTCAGCGACAGCCAACTGCAATGGGATTTCAGCGCCAAATGGAAAATCGACCCGGCCGTGCAGTTGTACTTTAATGCGGTGAACTTAACAGACGAACCGTATTACAACTACACAGGTACACGCGCTTTTAATGCTCAGTACGAAGAATATGGCCGTACTTTTGCCGTAGGTATTCAGTTAACCAACTGGTAAGGATGGCTCATGAGTAAGAAATCATATGAAAAACTGCGGGGGCCAGTGGCTGGCCTGCTGCTGGTTTTAAGCTGTGTGGCTGGTGCCAGTAACACTTCAGTGCCAGAGGGAAAAAGCCGCTATCAGGCAACTAGCTTTGCCGATCGCATCGTGCTGCTGCCCGCCGCCGATGCAGCCAGCAGTCAGGCAGTGGGCTGGCGCAGCAGCATAGCGCAAAGCCAGCTGCAATGGGCTAAAGCTATTGATGGTCCCGCGCTGGAGCTTGATGCTAAAACGCTGGATGTCAAAGGCACTTTAGTGAAGACCGACAATGGACCTGCTTACTTCTATAAAGCCAGCATGTCTGGCTTACAAAGCGATACCTTGTATGCCTACAGAGTCAAAGGCGAAGGCAACTGGAGTGAGTGGCTGCAATTTCGCACTGCCAAAGCAGAGTTTGAACCTTTTAGTTTGCTGTATTTTGGCGATGCACAAAATAACTTAAAGGCACATTTCTCGCGTTTGGTGCGTAGCGCTCAGCAGCACGTGCCGCAGGCTAAACTGATGTTGCATGCTGGTGATCTGGTCAATTCCCGTTACGGAATTTTGGATCACGAATGGGGCGAGTGGTTTGACGCTATTGGCTGGGCAGGCGCTATGACACCGCAGCTGATTGCCGCTGGTAACCATGAATACCTGAAAAGCGAGAATGCCAAAGGTGAAGAACGCAGGGAACTGGCCGCACAATTTACCGCGCAGTTTCAGAGCCTGAACAATGGCCCAACGTCTTTGCAGGACACAGTGTTTTACCACGATTATCAGGGAGTACGCTTTATTGTGCTGAACTCCACTGCGGCAGTGGAGGATGAGGCTCTTGCGAAAGTGCAGGCCGACTGGTTAAAGCAGGTACTGAGTACTAATCCGAATCGCTGGACTATCGCCATCTATCATCATCCAATGTTTTCGGTGTCTTTGGGCCGGGACAACCCGAGATTACGCCAGTACTGGCAACCATTATTTGACCAGTACAAAGTTGATCTGGTGTTGCAAGGTCACGACCATGTGTATGGCCGTTATCAGCCTGAAAACAAAGGCCCAGTGTATATGGTGTCAGTGGCGGGTCCTAAAATGTATCTGGTGTCGAAAGAGGCCAGGGCCAAAATGGCTCAGGTCGGCGAAGATACTCAGTTATTTCAGCAACTGGAGATCAGTGAAAACCAGCTAAAAGTAAAAGCCATCACAGTGACAGGCCGCTTGTATGACAGCTTCACCTTAAAGC
>JAHIWM010000190.1 GCA_018815765.1 Gammaproteobacteria bacterium
GACATATAGCTGCCATTGTCGTAATACCATTCTAACGATAAATCGTAGTTGGAAGATTCCAGCGGCAGCAGAGCAGGGTTTGATGCGTTGGCTGTTGGTTGAGCACCTAACAGTGTAGAACCACCGCCGCCGCCAAAGTTAGAAGCCGATACACCTAAGCTACCTAAACCGGCACGGGCTATAGTTTTGCTAAAGGAGAAACGGCTGATTAATTCGTCACTCAGGTGTAGCGTAAAGTCTAAGCTTGGTAACAGGTAGTCGTATTTGTTTTCTGCATTAAATGGTTCTGCCGGCACACTACTGTCCACATAAGCGACGATGTCGTTATTATCTTCCCAGCGGAAATAGTTTCTGCTGACCAGTGAGCTGGATTCAGATTCAGTTTCTTCGTAACGCAAGCCAGTTAATATGTCGAATGGCATCTTGCCGATTTCACCAGCCAAAGAGATCTGGAAGTAAGCCGCCATGGTGTCTTCTTTCACTATATTGTCAGAAGACAAGGATGTTTCAGAAGCAGTAGGAATACCTGGATACAGATCTAAAGCTGCGGTGTATAACGCACGTGGGTCAGCAATAAAGCCATGACCACCTGGCAATACAGTGAAATCATCAAATTCGCCGCCTACATCAAAAGGCTGGATCAGATCACCAAACTCGCCTGGGTTGCCGACGTTCCAGTTACCTAAAGCAATGTTATTGCCCGCGGTTTGGATAGAGCGCGATTCCATACTACGCATTTCAACACCAAAGTCGAAACGGCCATCGTCTACCACATAAATGGCATCCAGTTTAAACTGCTGAATATCACTTTCCTGAGCAGCGTTACGGATACGTGCTATGGAGGAACCTACGTCACCAGCATCGACTATACCGTTGCCATTTGCACCTTTACCTGGCGCTGAATCGTTATACACGTTCAGATAAGTCGGTAAATCTGCACCCCAGAACCATTCACGGGACTCAACTATAGGAGCACCTAAACCTACAGCTAATTCACCTGAATTGCGCGGGCCTGTACCGCGGCTGTGCATATTGGAGTCGTGAGCATCAAATACCAGAGTCAGATCGTCGTTCACGTCATAGGTTAAATTTAAGCCCAAGGACTTCAGCGTATTGGTTTGCTCGCGCCATTGCTGCTCGTAGCCTTCATCCACAGCACTTGCATACTCTTCTTTAATGTAAGTAGGAGTTTTTACTAAGTTATTATCGAAATCAATTTGTTTGGTGTTGTTACCGGTTTGAACCCAGTTCGTTACTTCACCTCTGTGCTCAACAATATTGTTTTCCGCGTAAGTGTAATCACCTGTTGCAGTAAATTTTTCTGTTGGTTTAAATTGTAACGTCAACTGAGCGTTGTCGCGTTCACGTTGTGAGTCTGAAAAGGCATAACGAATATCGTTAGGGCGGGCGTACAATTGACCTTGATCAGGTGCGTTATTGACAATAGTGTCAGCATTGTTCCATAGGCGATCCGCATCAGCGAGATCGTCCCAGTAACCAACCTGCCAGTCGTTGACTGTAGCGCCTGTATAACCTGAGTCACGTTGTTGATGGCTGGCTGATACGCTGACACCAAATTTTCCATCGTCATTAGCATGGCTGAAAATACCTGAAATTTCAGGGGTCACATCATCACCAGCCCTGTTGGTGGTGTCATGTGCGGCTTTCACACCTATGCTGGCGATATCTTCAGAGTTCTCCAACGGACGGTTTGTTTTGATATTTAAAGTAGCGCCTATACCACCAGTGGCCACATTGGCTTTGCTGGTTTTATAGACTTCAACGCCGCTGATGCTTTCAGACGCCAGATTAGAGAAGTCAAAAGCGCGGGCACTGCCGCCACGGCTTGAACCATCTGCACCTGAACCAGCTGCATAAGTGTTAGCAGCAGGCATGGTACGGCCGTTTAGTGTGACCATGTTATTGTCACCACCAAAACCCCGTACTGTCACCTCAGTACCTTCACCATTGGTACGGCTGATGGACACACCTGAGATACGTTGCAGTGATTCTGCCAGGTTAGTATCAGGGAACTTACCTATATCTTCAGCAGAGATGGCATCTACCACCCCCATCGAATTACGTTTAATTTCTGCTGCTTGTTGCAGACTGGAACGCACGCCATAAACTGCAATAATTTCAACTGGTGCAGTTTCTGATGCTTTGGTTTCTTGTGTTTGCGGTGTTTCCTGTGCATAAAGTGGCAACACTGCGGTGCCACTCAGTAGCAGAGTGACAGCTCTTGCTACTGCTGTTCTGGTAAATATCTTATTATTTTTCATTCTATCCATACCCTCTTGATTTGTATTAGTCACCTGAATCAAACAGATAACCAGCGACGTGCAAAGCACCCGCTGAATGCCGTTATGCTGTTTGTTTTTTTAAGGTGCTGAACTTACCGGCTTCCTCCACTTCAATGCCGAATTGCCAACTCCCCAAATTTCATTGTAGTGATACTGCCGGAACCTTGAAGTTGCCAAAATGCGTTACCCTCTTGCTTTTTTTTACATTTTTAACTGGTGAAGAACTGAACAAGGCTTTAGAAGCTAAAAGCATCAGCTAATTTAGGTAATTGTTAAATCACAGACATGCGTCTGACAGACGAAGAGTAATAACAGCAAATGATTTTTAGTGACAGAGAAAAAAGCCCGTTGTGACAACGAGCCTTTGTAGATTTAAACCAGTTGTATGGTCACAGCTATATTGCCATGAGTGGCTTTAGAGGAAGGCAGATTTGATGTGCTTTTTCAGCCAACTGTTTTGCAATGTGTGGGTCCAGACCTGGCAGACTGACATTCAGGCGCGGCTGCAAAAAATAGGCATCGTCTGTCAAACCCAAATCTATTTCAGCATCTATGAGGCAGATATGTCCTGATCTGGATCTGATGTAATGTTTTGTAGTTGACGGCCTTGCAGATACAGAGTGATACAAATCCACCACATCCCCGATACGTTGCAGATACAAGGCTGGGGCTTAATAGCTCTACCCGAACAAACAGAATTTGTTCGGCAACACGCCATCATGGCATCAGCACGCGGACATGCCGCGTTACCTATCTGGAGAAACAACATGTCTCGTAATCAATCGGTAAAAACAACTCGTTTAGGATTTATGGCCGTTGCCTTAGTGGGTGCTGTGAATTTGAGCTCAGCAGCTTTTGCAATGGACTCTTTACCTCAAGGTTACCAACTGACGACTTTGGTGAAAGTGGGTGAAGGTAAATGTGGCGAAGGCAAATGTGGTGCAGCAGAAAGCAACACCAAAGTAGCAGCAACGGAAGGAAAGTGCGGCGAGGGTAAATGTGGAGATGCCTCTTTTGCAAGTACAGATACCGATGGTGACGCCCTGGTTTCACGCAAAGAGTTTCTGGCAGTAGCGCCAACCCGCGCCAGCGATTTTAATACTATTGATACCGATAAAGATGGCTTTATCTCTGAACTGGAAGCCTACAACTACCTGAAATCTGTGTATGAGAGCAATGGCAAAGCTGTGCCGAAAGACTTGTTTACCAGCCTGAATCAGGCCAAGTAATTCAACAGTCGTTCTGCTAACTGCCTCCGCCATGCTTGTGCTGTCGGGGGCTTTTTTTATTTGAGGAGAAAGCTGATGATCACACAGACTGCTTTACAAGGTGCTGGTCTGGGTTTGCGCCGGGGTTTATTACCTGAATTACTGACCATGGACACCCATGCGGTTGATTTTCTTGAATGTGCGCCGGAGAACTGGATAGATGTTGGTGGTGCTTATGGCCAGCAACTGATGAGCCTGGCGGAGCGTTTTCCACTGAGTTGTCACGGCTTGTCCTTGTCTTTAGGGGGCCCTGCGCCACTGGACATGCAATTACTGCAGCGTACCCGTGCTTTTCTCGACCGTTATCAGGTGCCTCTGTTCAGTGAGCATTTGAGTTATTGCTCCGATGAAGGCCACTTATACGATTTATTGCCCTTACCCTTTACGGACGAAGCCGTTTTGCATGTGGCCGCTCGAATCCGTCAGGTGCAGGAGGTGCTTGGGCGACGTATTGCGGTGGAGAATATCTCTTATTATGGCGCGCCTTTTCAGGCCTTGGCTGAAATTGATTTCTTAAAAGCGGTGATGAGCGAAGCCGATTGTGACTTGCTGCTTGATATCAATAATTTATATGTGAACTCCATCAACCATAGTTATGACGCAGCGGCTTATCTGGCGGCGCTTCCATCTGAGCGGGTGGTCTATATGCATGTGGCGGGTCACTATGACGAAGCTGCGGATTTGAAGATAGACACTCATGGTGCGCCTGTAAAAACCGATGTCTGGAGTTTACTGCAGCAGGCTTATCAGCGTTTTGGGGCTGTGCCGTCATTGCTGGAGCGGGACTTTAACTTTCCGCCTTTGTCGGAGTTATTGGGGGAGGTATCACAGATACGCCAGTTGCAACAGCAGGGGGGGGCGCCATGGATAAGGCCTTAGAGCAGCAGTTACTTTGTCTGGCGCATTATGTGCGCGACCCTACAGGCTCAACACCTCCACCTGGTATGGAGGCCCGGCGTCTGGCGATTTACCGCCGTTTGTTTTATGGCAACATCGAAGCCATGTTAGCCTCTGGCTTTCCGGTGCTTTCTGCCAGCCTTGGCTCTGACGACTGGCATCGGCTGGTGCAGGATTTTTATGCTGGTTACCGCAGTCAGACGCCCTTATTCACCGAACTTGCCTCTGAGTTTGCGTTCTATCTGGAGCAAGAGCTGGCTGGGCAAGGAGTAGCGGAGCGCTTAAAGCTGCCGCTGTGGCTGGCTGAGCTTGCGCATTATGAGCAGGTCGAGACTGTGTTGCTGCTCAGCAATGCTCAGCCCGTTGCAGTTCATCCATCGACTGAACTGCTGGATACTGTACTTGTGCTCTCTGAATTGGCCTGGCCTTTGGCGTATCAGTGGCCGGTCTGTGATATTGGTCCTGCTTATTTGTTAGAACATTTGTTAAAAGCGCATCTGCCAAAGCAACCTTTGCCAGAGCCAACCTTATTACTGGCGCAGCGCAAAGCCGACCAAAAGGTGCACTTCTCCCGCCTAGCTCCTCTGGCTTACACTTTGCTGGCTTCTGTGCAGCAACAGCAGTGGACAGGGCGACAGCATCTGGCCGCACTGGCAGAGAGCATGGGTGTCACGCTGGAAACGGTTTTACCTGCAGGCAAAGCGCTGCTGGAACAGCTACATCAGCAGGCAGTTATTTTGGGCTAGGCACTGAAGCATAAAAAAGGGCTGAAGATAATTTCAGCCCTTTTGCCACCTGCAGTACAGCATTAATTCAGTATCAACTGCGCTTACGCAGCAACGCGTCTACGCTTAACTGGCCTGAGCCTTTGAGCAGCAGGAAAAATAACCCCACCAGATAAATCAAAGGTAACTTGTAGTTGCCATAACCTTTATCACTGATGGAGTAGCCCATTGCCAGCTCTGACAAGGTGGACCATTCTGCTGGCCAGTGCACCGCAGCAGTCGCCACTATCGTCAGTACGATCAGCACGAGGCTGGCCAGACGGGTACCAAAACCAAGCAGTATCAAAATGGGTGCTATTAACTCCGCCCACATCGACAACTGCCAGTTCAGGTTAACCGGTAACAAATTAAACGGCAGCGGAAAATTCGACTGGATTTGAGTAAACCAGTTCTCGCCATTCCATTTCTCCAGACCTGCTTCAAAAAACTCCCAGGCCAGAAATAACCGTAGTGGAATATCAGCCAGCCAGAGCCCAACCGAATTCAGCGATGCAGACAGAGTTTTTACCAGAGAATTCACAGAGTCATTCATTACACCACTCCAACTTTTGCGGATTTACGGCTGCGTACCGCCAGTTTTGCCGTCAGCTTTAACACAATGGCCGACACCATGATGCTGAACGCAATCAAATACCAGGGGTGCATCGGAATACGTTTATAAAAGGACAGACAGAAAATGGCGGCTATCACCCAGGTACCGGTTGAGTGCAGCAGTTTCCAGGCGCTGAAACCCAGCAGACGGATCATCACAGGGAAAGAAGTGATCGTCAGCAGCAGAATAAACAGATAACCAACAGAACCAGGAATATTGGCTGTGGCGGTACGGCCATTCCAGAAGGTTTCAGGAAACATCTGAGCGTACATCAGGATCAGAATACCGTGCACCAGATGCGAAAACGCAAAGGACAAGCCGAGAAAGCGTCTTTCCCGAAGTAAGGCTTTGGTGCTCTGGTTTGGCAGCAGAATCACCAGCGAAGAGGCTAAAAAGGTCAGCAGGAACAATACAAAAGAAGTGCGGGCTGTGACACGAATAGCGCTGCGTAATGCATCCACTAATTCGGTATGCCACAGCATAGTACTGGTGGCAAACAGCAATACAGCTAAAGACAGCAGCGCAAATAAAGTCCAGCCACGCAGGCCGGACCCGGAGTTGGGATAAGTCATGGACAGGATCCTTCAGATTAAGCGCGCCGTGCGGGATGCAGTCGCTGCTTCGCTGTCCATTCTCTGTGAGTGCTGTATCCCCAATATGTCGGCGATCAGGCCTTTTGTATCTCTATGTATCCGGGCTTGTTACATTAGCGAGGTAATTCGACAGTGACACACAAGCCGCCTTCAGAGCGGTTATTTAAGCTCAAGCGTCCACCCAGTGCCTGACTGAGTTGCTGCGCTATAGCCAGCCCTAAACCTGTGCCACCTGTCTCTCTGTTACGTGAGCTTTCTACCCGATAAAAAGGCTGCAGCACGTGTTCCAGTTCGGCTTCAGGTATACCAGGCCCGTGATCCAGTACCTGCAGTTGGACGCCAGAACCTGTGTTTTGTACTTTTAATTCGGCACTGCCACCAAATTTCAGCGCGTTATCTGTCAGATTAGTCAGGATACGGCGTAGTGCATGAGGTCTGGTGTTGATCACTGCGGCTGTACTGCCATTAAGGCTGACGGCTTGACCGCTGTCCTGATAATCACAAACTAAACTGTCGAGAAAGGCATCCAGGTCGATACGGCATTCTGGCTCTGCAGCGCTGTCCATACTGCGGGCGTAGGCCACACCTTCCCTGACCAGATGCTGCATTTCGCTTAGATCATTCCATAATTTGTCTTTTTCCAACGAGCCATCCATTTGCTCCACCCGCAGTTTCATCCGGGTGATAGGGGTTTGCAAATCATGCGAAATTGCAGCTAGCAGTTGCATCCGCTCTTTCAGAAAAACAGCAATACGGTTTTGCAGTGTATTAAAAGCCCGGGCTGCGTAGACGACTTCGCTGGGGCCTTTTTCATCCAGATCCGGGCTGGGTGTATCGGGATCCAACTTGTCTACTGCCTGCGCCAGACGGGTCAGTGGACGAATGGCCATATGCACTGCCAGCCAGATACAGCCCAGTAACACCAGTAGTTGCAGGATCAGCACCACTGGCAGCCACTGAGCTATGGGTATGCCACCAGGTGTCACGTCAAGCGTTAGTAACTTGCCGTCACTTAAGGTCATATGCACCTGAAAATGAGGTCTTTTTCCTGGCATGGTCTGGAATACAGGTTCGAATCTTTTGGCAACGGTCTGCGCAATAGTCAGCGCAGCTGCAGGCGGTTGCTGCATATCCATGGGTTCGCCTGTGATGGGCTGGTCCAGCAGATAACGATAGTTACCTCGTGCCACTAAGGGCAACCAGCTGGCTCTTTCTTCAGCAGGTAATCTGTCCAGCAGTGCTACAGCTGTACTGACATCTGTAGATAAATTATTCAGCATCACGTTACGGCCTGTTTGGTAGCGCTCGTAAAACTGCGAGCTGAACGACAGGCCATAGGCCAGTACCAGACCCACTAATAAAATTAATGCCAGACGGGAGGCCAGACTTTGGGGTAAACGCAGCTTTATGGTCAGCGGCTTCATGATCAAGAATCCGGTTCAAGCAGTTGCAACGGCAAGGTAAACACATAACCTTCGTTGCGTACTGTTTTAATGCAAGCTGCTTCACGGGCATCATCACGCAGGCGCTGTCGCAAACGGCTGACCAGCAAATCGATCGAACGGTCGAAAATATCAGCTTCACGGCCTTGAGTCAGGTTCAGTAGTTGCTCACGGCTCAGCACCCGTTGTGGATGGTCCAGAAAGACCCGAAGCAATCTGTATTCGGCGCCACTTAAAGACACCACAGTGCCTGTCTCATCCAGCAAATGCCGGGCACTGGTGTCCAGTCGCCAGTCGCCAAAGCCTATTAAACGGCTGCTTTCAGTGATCTGCAGGTTGGGAGGTAACATTCGGGTGCGTCGCAGTACGGCATTGATTCGTGCCAGCAATTCACGGGCAGAAAAAGGTTTGGTCAGGTAATCGTCAGCGCCCATTTCCAGCCCGACTATGCGGTCGGTTTCGTCACTGCGAGCAGTGAGCAGCACTATAGGGATGGCTTTGTGTTTGCTGACCCGCAATTCACGGCATAAGCGCAGGCCATCGTCACCCGGCATCATAATATCCAGCACAATCAAATCGACCGTATTGGCTTCGAGGAAAGAGCGCATTTGCCGGCCATCGGCGGCCAGACTGACCCTCATGCCGTTTTTTGTCAGATAGTTGCCTACCAGCTCACGGATTTCTCTGTCGTCGTCGACAACCAGAATATGTTCAACCTGTTCCATGACTGCCCTTAGTGTCTGAGATACAGTGAGTTTATCTGAACGCTCATTAGTTCTCTAGGTCGTTCTCCGGCTTTACAGCGTTCAGCAGCCGAATTTACAAGTTCGGTGGAATGAACTATTGCTGATATTAAGTCTCTGTATAAAGACAGTTTTTTAAGGAGCTATAGTGAAATTTAACATCATTTTTATGCTGGGCACTTTATGTTTTGCCGGATCAGCTTTGGCAGCAACAGCACCTGTATATGGCCCGCAACTGCAAGGTTTTGATTATCCTTACCCTGTGCAGCACTTTAGTTTGAACAGCCAGCAACAACAGCTGGAGATGGCTTATCTGGATGTGCCAGCAACAAAACCCAACGGCAAAGTGGCGTTGCTGCTACATGGCAAAAACTTTTGCGCTGCCACCTGGCAAGGCAGTATTGAAGCCTTAACTGCAGCGGGTTACAGAGTGATAGCGCCGGACCAGATTGGTTTTTGTAAATCCAGCAAACCAAAGCAATACCAGTTTAGTTTTCAGCAACTGGCGGTCAATACCAAAGCTCTGCTGGACAAGCTCAATATTAAACAAGTGACAGTAATGGGCCATTCGATGGGCGGCATGCTGGCGACTCGTTTTGCCTTGTTATACCCAAACGAAACAGCACAGCTGGTGCTGGTGAATCCTATAGGTCTGGAAGACTGGAAAGCATTGGGAGTGCCCTATCGCACTGTGGATCAGTGGTATCAACGTGAGTTAAACACTTCTGCTGCTGGTATCAAACAGTATCAGTTGAGTACTTATTATGCCGGCAAGTGGCGGCCAGAGTTTGACCGCTGGGTGGAGATGCAGGCTGGTATGTACCAAGGTGAAGGCAAAGAGCAGGTGGCCTGGAATTCAGCCTTAACGGCAGAAATGATTTTTACCCAGCCGGTGTTGTACGAATTTGGCCAATTGAAAATGCCAGTGCTGCTGATGATTGGCGAGCTGGATAATACCGCTATCGCCAAAGATATAGCCCCAGCTGAACTTAAGCCCAAGCTCGGTAATTACGTCAAACTTGGCTCTGCTGCAGTGAAAGCTATACCCAATGCGTCTTTAGTCACTTTTGCGGATTTAGGCCATTCGCCGCATATTCAGGACCCGGAGCGTTTTCATCAGCAATTGATGAAGCAGCTACAAACTAAGTAGCTGCTGGTGTTTCTATTGGTTTAGCTTCGGTGGTTTTGCCGCTGCTATAAATAAAATACAGCGCTATACCCAAACATAAAATAGCGCCTAGCCGCTGCTCTGAAAGTGGCATGGCGCTGTTACCCAGCCAGCCAAAATGATCAATCAACATACTCATAGTCAATTGACCAAAAATCACCGCCACTGTGGCTATAGCTGTGCCTATACGTTGCACCGCGAGCACCATAATCACTATGTAAGGCACTCCCAGCAGCGCTCCCAGCAATTGCCATTTAGGCACGTCCAACAGCGTGACACTGTATTTAGGTTCAAAGAAAAAAATCAATAATGCTGTGATTAATGCGCCTAACGCAAAAGTTAAAAAAGCACATCGAAACACTCCCACCTGAGCACCTAAACGGCCATTAATAGCAGCCTGAATACTTAATACTGCACCGGCAATCACAGCCAGAATAATCATTAAAATCGTCATGGTTTTTTCCTTAACTGTTGGCCATTAATAGCAACGCAATCAGAATAAAACCCAAAGCGGTCAGACGTTTGGTATCCATTCTGCGGTGTGGCACACCAAACCAGCCATAATGATCAATGATCAGGCTTTTAAACACCTGACCGGCCAAAATGCCGACCATGGTCATAGCTATGCCAATAATTGGCGCTGCAAGCGTCAGAATAACCACATAAACAGGCCCTAATACGCCGCCGAGCAGTTGCCATGACGGCTGGCTGAAAAAAGATGGGCTGTTACGTGGGCTAAAAAACAGCATCAGCATAAAAGTGATGGCGGCACCCACGGCAAAAATACTGAAAGTAGCCCATAACTTACCCACCTCAAGCCCCAATGGCCCTAGTAAACCCGCTTCCACCGACAACCCCATTCCACCTGCTACCACCAGTAGCAATAACACTATCTGCATAACTATTCTCCACTGCTCCAGTGCTGATTTAAGCGGCGCAGCATATAGCAGTGAGTGATTGCGAAAAACGCTATAATCCAGAAATCACCTTTGCAGGATTTGCACAAATGAATGACTTAAATGCAATTAGTATCAGAAATCTGCTGTTTTTTATCAGCGTGTTTGATGCACAGAGTTTTTCAATAGTGGCGCGAAGGGAAGGAGTATCAGCTTCTATGGTGTCGCGTTCTGTGCAGCAATTAGAAGACGCACTGGGTCAACAATTGTTTTATCGCAATACCAGGGCTGTGATCCCAACAGAAGCGGGGCGGATTTTTGCGGACTATGCGCGCACCATGGCTGAGCAGTTAAGTGCAGCGCAAAAAGAGTTACAAGACAAAACACTGCAGCCAGCAGGTGTGGTGCGGGTCAATGCGCCGGTATTTTTTGGCCAAAAACATATAGCGCCCTGGTTAGCAGAATTAAACAACAGATACCCCAAGTTACAGATAGAGCTTAGTTTAACCGACGATTTTATTGACCCTCACCGTGAAGCGGCCGACCTGATTTTCCGTATTGGTGCTTTGGCGGATTCTTCTTTTCATGCGCGGGTTATCGGAAACCAGACTTATTATCTCGCGGCCTCTCCCGACTATATAAACAAACACGGCGAACCAAAAACACCAGCAGATCTTCCTCAGCATCAGGCTTTGGTGTATCGCGGATCTTCAGGGCCAAATCGATGGCTATTCAGGGAAAAACAAGGCAAAGAAAAACAAGCCAACTGGGTGCATTCACCAGTGAAGGCTATTTTAACCTCCAACAATGCCGACAGCTTATATACAGCGGCGCTGACAGGTATGGGGCTGGTGCTATTTCCCGACTGGCTGATTGGCGATAGCCTGAAACAAGGCAAGCTGATCCGAGTATTACCCGGCTATGAAGCGGCCATTAAAACGGAGCTGCAGTGTATAGCTGCTATTTACCCTCATGTTCGTCATCCACCGCTTAATGTACGTGTGCTGATTGATTATTTTATTGAAGTCTATGGCTCGCCGCTTTACTGGCAGTTGGAGTAACGGCACTTTTATTTAATGAAAATACCTCATAAGTCTATCCTGATTCAGATGTCTAATGCTGGTAATCATAACTTGGTAAACTAAGGCTCTTTAGTGCAGTCCTGTGTTGGGTCAGCCTGATGTTGTTTAGCCAGAAGAGAGGCCTTGAAATGAGAGCTATTTTATTCGCGTGTTTAACCCTTGTATTGTTTCTGTCGCCTGAGCTGCAAAGCCAGATTCATCCGACTGAGTTGAGTATTAAGCGCTCTGGTGCACAACAGGTTTATCTAGGTTCATCTGAATATTTTACCGGCTCTGTGGTGGTAGAACCCCTGTTCCAGGCCGCAAAGCAAACCAGCGCCAGTGGTACGAAAGTGACCTTTATGGCTGGAGCCCGCACTCATTGGCATAGTCTTCCTTTGGGTAAAACCTTGATCCTGACTGAAGGCCGTGGTCTGGTGCAGCAATGGGGGCAAGCCGTGCAGGAAATCCGGCCCGGTGATGTGGTGTCTATTCCACCCGGAGTAAAGCATTGGCACGGCGCTGTGGCGGACAGCTCTGCGACTCACTATGCCATTAAAGAGCATCTGGACAGTAAAGCGGCAGAGTGGTTGGCGCCGGTGACTGACTCAGAGTACAAGCGTAACGTTAATTTTTAGCTGGTTCTGAACATCGACGGGACAGTTCAGCAGGCTCTTTTGCCATTGTGGTCACTTTAATCGCAGCGCATTCACCAATAAATTAAACAATGGCGAGGAGTTTCTGCTTGGGTAATACAGGTAATAGCCATCGTAACTGATGGCCCAATCGTCTAATACGCTGACGAGTTGCCCATTCAGAATTTGCTCTTCTGCCATAGTGGAAGGTAGCCAGGCCAGTCCCAGACCGTGCACAGCACCTTTGACTAATAAGTGAGCATGACTAACGACCATAGCGGATTGAGGACGGTAGTTGACTGGATTGACCTGGTTTTTATCCGCATCCTGAAACTCCCAGGTCATAATATTTTCATGCCGGGGTAAACGCATCGTCAGGCAACGGTGACTGTTTAAATCTGCTGGTGAAGCAGGAGTTCCATTCTGCTGTAGATAGCCAGGTGAAGCCACCAGCATCATTGTCAGATTGGGCGTTACTTTCACCGCTATCATATCTTTGTCGACGTCTCCGCCAAGGCGAATACCAATATCGAAGCGGTCCTTGACGATATCAACCATGGCATAGTCTGTCGTGATTTCCAGCACTACTTCAGGGTGATCTGCGGCAAACTTAGCTAACTTATCCCACAACAGCGAATTCACCACATGCTCGCTGCTATTGATCCGAAGCACTCCACGCGGTGAGTCACGAAATTCATTTAACTTGCCAAGCTTCAGTTCTATGCCGCTGATCAAAGGTTCTATATCTTTGAGTAACCGCTCCCCAGCCTGGGTAGGTGACACACTGCGTGTGGTGCGATGCAGTAATTTAATGCCTACCCTGTTTTCTAATTGCCGGATAGTGTGGCTCAACGCGGATTGCGAAACGCCCATTTGTCCGGCTGCTTTAGTAAAGCTGCCTGTTTGCGCTACCACCACAAAAGCACGCAAGTCGTTCAGATTCTCAGACAATGGAAGCTCCTTTGGATGGTCAGGCTGATTGCCTGCTGATCCCTGATTTAATCAATAAAATAAGGCAGTACTGCCACGGATAACAAGAAAATAGCGTTGATTAAGAAGATTTACTCATAAATCTAATCAGTTTGTAGTGACTAATCAAAAGCTTTTTTCGCAGCTATAGTCTGGTGATGGGTTTGCCAGTCAGGCATTCGATATACGTAAGAGAGTGGTGTTAACTATGACAAAGATGAAGAGAAGCTTTTTATCTGCCTTTTTTATTGCTGCAAACTTAAGTGTATCTGCAGCTGCAACAGCGAAAGAAGATAGCTCAACTCAGTCTTTTGGCTTGGTCTATCAGGGGGCTTTGACTCAAAACCTTCAAGGGCAGGTTAATATTCATGCTGTGACTTATCAGCTGAATGGTCTGGATATTGCTGCCAATATCTATACGCCTGCTGGTTATGATCCCAGGAAAAAATACCCTGCCATTGTCATAGCTCACCCTAACGGTGGCGTGAAAGAACAAGTGGCAGGTTTGTATGCACAGCGTCTGGCCGGATTGGGTTATATCACCATAGCTGCCGATGCGGCCTATCAGGGGGCCAGCGGCGGCACACCACGTAATGTCGATAAGCCACAGTTCCGTATTGAAGATATTCACGGTATGGCAGATTTTATCAGTCAATTTCCCGGTGTTGATGTCACAGAACTGGGGTTGCTGGGCATTTGTGGTGGCGGTGGTTACTCCTTAAAAGCGGCCCAAACCGACAAAAGGTTTAAATCTGTGGCTACTTTAAGCATGTTTAACTCAGGTTTAGTGCGCCGCAACGGCTTTTTAGATTCACAGTTATCCACTATACAGCAGCGTTTAACAGAGGCTTCTCAAGCTCGCGCTCAGGAAGCTGCAGGCGGCGAAGTGTTGTATGTCGGAGATGCAAAGCTCACTGACGAGCAAATCGCTAAGTTGCCTTTTGAGCTTTATCGTGAAGGTTTTGAGTACTACGGAAAAACCCATGCCCATCCGAATTCAACCTTCAGATACACCCAAAGCAGTTTGCTGTATTTAATGAATTTTGACGCAGCCAGCACTATGGAATTGATCAACCAACCTTTGCTGATGATGGCTGGCAGCAAAGCCGACACCCTGAATATGAGTCAGGACGCTTTTGCTAAAGCAGTAAACGCCAAAGACAAAGAGTTGTTTCTGATTGAGGGGGCCACTCATATTCAAACCTATTGGATGCCAGACTATGTAGATCAGGTGGTGAATAAGCTCAGCGAGTTTTATCGGAAAACGCTCTGATGATCAGCACACAAAGAACAGGGTTCAATATGTTGAAGTTAAAAAAATTTATCTTGTTATCTATGCTAACCAGCTGGTCTGTCAGCGCTGCTGAAAGCACTGAAAAAACAGCGGCTGCAGCAGAGCGCCAAATCATCAGCCGTGCTGATACGTTTACCGTCAATCAAGGCCCTGCTGCACAATTTAGTGGCAATGTTAACTTTTCACGTTTCCCAGTGATGCCATCAACGGGTGATGTTGCTCCTGCTATTGTACGTTTTGAAGCTGGTGCACACAGCAACTGGCATAGTCACCCCCATGGTCAGTATCTGATTGTGATTGAAGGCGAAGGCCGAACCCAGCAATGGGGTGAGCCAGTGCAGGTGATCCGAACCGGCGATGTGGTCTGGTGCCCTCCTGATGTGAAGCATTGGCATGGTGCAGCTGAGCATTCGGCTATGGCTCATATTGCGATAAGTCCTGTGCCTGCGGACAACAAGGCCGTGAGCTGGTTAGAGCCGGTAGAGCTGGCAAAAGCTGAGCCGCCATCTGCTAAAGCAGCCACAGCCGTGGTATTAACTGAAAAACAACTGGCTATTTTGCCTATTGCCGCAGTCAATGCTATCGGTGATTTAGCCAACTTAAAGCCTGCGCTACAGCAAGGGTTGGCAGCAGGTTTAACTGTCAATGAAATCAAGGAAGTCTTGTCCCATCAGTATGCTTATGTTGGTTTTCCCCGCAGTTTAAATGGCTTAGCCAGCTTCAAAGCTTTGCTGGAAGAGCGGCAAAAAGCTGGTATCACTGACCCTATGGGTGCTGAAGCTACTGTATTGCCAAAAAACACAGATTATTACCAGTCAGGTACAGCAACTATGCAGTTGCTGACTCAGCAGTCGGCCAGCAGGCCCTTGTTTGACTTCGCCCCAGTGATGGACCATGCGCTGAAAGCCCATCTATTTGGCTATTTATTTAGCCGTGACAGCTTAAGCTATATAGACCGCGAGCTGGTGACCATTGCGACCCTGGCCGCTGTTGGCAATGTGAACAGCCAACTGCAATCGCATTACAAAGTGGCGATAAATATAGGGCTAAACCAGAGCCAGTTGTTTCGGGTGATTGAGGTATTAAAGCAACAAGTCAGCGCAGAGATGGCTGCTAATGCCACATCAGCACTGGAACAACTAGAGCTGAAGCAACCGGAGGCGAGCCAATGATGTTTTTGCGCACAACTAAGAATACAAAGTACAAAAAGTATCTGAATGCGAGTGGTCTGATGGCGGCTTTATTCAGTCTGTCGTTATCCGCAGCTGAACAGAAAACTTCTCCTATCACGCTGGAAGAACAAGGCAACTTTGCCGCAGGCGGCACTGTGGTGAAAAGCGATGGCGTTTTTGATGGTAAAAAGTTGTTTGATGCACAGGGGCAAACCCTGCATGGTGACCATGCCGCTGTGTCCTACCAAATTCCGGTGAAAGCCCGCCAATACCCTATGGTGTTTTTACATGGTGCTGGCCAATCGGCGCTCACCTGGGGCACCACACCTGATGGTCGGGAAGGTTTTCAGACGCGTTATTTACGTCAGGGTTATGGAGTGTATCTGGTGGATCAGCCGCGCCGGGGCCGTGCCGGTCAATCCACAGTGCCGGCAGAGTTAACGGCTGCGACCAATGATCAACTTTGGTTCAATATGTTCCGCTTGGGTCAGTGGCCCAGCTTGTTTAACAAAGTGCAGTTTTCTGAGGATCCGGCTGCGCTGGAGCAATTTTTCCGTCAGATGACGCCCAATACCGGCCCTTTTGACGAGCAATTGATCGGCGATGCGATGGCAGCAGTGTTTCAGCGTTCAGGGCCAGGTTTGCTGATCACCCACTCTCAGGGTGGCGGACCAGGCTGGTGGACAGCGATAAAAACAGAGCTGGTGCGTGGCATTGTGTCTTATGAACCTGGCAGTGGTTTTGTTTTTCCTGAAGGCGAAGTACCAGAGCCGATGCAAAGTGGAACCGGTGCTTTAGCGGCCACAGCCATTTCAATGCAAGACTTCAAAAAGCTGACCCGTATTCCAATCGTGATTTATTACGGCGACAACATTCCGACTGAACCCAGCGCCAACCCTGGCCAGGACAACTGGCGTGTCCGGTTAAAAATGGCGCAATTGTGGGTAGATAAAATCAATCAGCATGGCGGTAAAGCGAAAGTAGTGCATCTGCCTGCTGTTGGCATTTACGGCTATACCCATTTCCCATTTTCAGATTTAAACGGTGAGCAAGTGGCGTTACAGCTTGACCAATGGCTGGCTGAAAACAAACTGGATCGTATTAACTAAGGACTGTACCGATGAAAAAACTGATTTTAGTCAGTTGTTTGCTGCTGGCGGCTTCAGGGCCACTGCTGGCGGAAAGTACTGCACTTTTTGCCAAAGGTGAAAAAGCGGCTAATGTGCATCACACTGGCGATGTCTGGCTGAGTGAATTAGCGCAAGCGGATGACACCTTTAACTACAACATCAGCTACGCCATTTTTGCCGCCGGTGCCAAATTGAATTGGCATAGCCATCCTGGTGGGCAGATTTTATTAATCACCGAAGGTGTGGGCTACTATCAGGAAAGAGGCAAGCCAGTGCAACTGGCAAAAAAAGGTGATGTGATCAAATGCCCTGCCAACGCGGAGCACTGGCATGCATCAACGCCTGACAGCAGCTTTGCTTATATCGCCACCACCATGAACCATCCAAAAGGCCGGACATTGTGGCTGGAACCCGTGACGGACTCTTACTATCTGAGTATTAAAACCTCAGAACTAAACACAGCAGCTAAAGCACATCAGGAGTGAAACTATGAGCATCCACACTTCGTTTTATCGCCCTATCAGCTTTGTGATTTTAGCTGCACTGTTGCCACTGACTTTTATGCCTGAAGCTTCGGCGGCAGCCTCAGCACAACTCAATGTTGCGCAGAAGCCACTTCAGGCAGAAGAACAGGCCATTATTCAGCTGTCAAAGCAAAAGTGGCTTTGGATGGCTGATCGCAATATGGACGCCCTCGAAAGCTTATTTCACGCCAAAGCCCAGTTTGTGCATATGGGTGGAACCATGGACAGAGCGCAGGAATTAGCTGTGATAAAAAGCGGCGGTATTCACTATAAAAAAGCCGACATTCATGATGTATCCGTGAACCTGCTGGGCGATACCGCTATCGTGCTGAACAAAATCACGCTGCTGGCTGTCGTTGGTGGCAAAGAAGTCACCAATCCTTTTGTGGTGACAGAAGTGTATCTGAAACACAACAACCAATGGGCTTTGGCTACCTTGTCCTTTACCCGATTGCTTTCTCCTTAAGATCTTCAACTTCTCAAAAAAACACCCAGCCGCCTGAGTTGTTCAGGCGGGTAGGGCATAGCTACCGTAAATTTACGCTTTATCACCCGATAACCAGAGGAATAAGCCGATGATCGATAAAACACAACATGCTACAGAACAAAGCCTGATGCCAGGCAGGCGTAAGTTCCTTATAGCCGGAGCCGGTATTGCAGCTGCATCTTTGTTGCCTCTCGCGGCTGTCTCAGCGCAAAGTCAAACCAATGTGGCCAGTGGCCTGAAACCAGCCACAACTTCTGCCAAACGTTGGCTTGGTAAACTACAAGTCTCAGCGTTGGGCCTGGGTGTGCAGAACATGAGCCGCACCTATCAAACCACAGTGCCTTATCGGCCTGAAATGCTCCACGTGATCCGCGCCGCTTTTGAGCAGGGAGTGACTTTTTTTGATGCAGCCGAAGCTTATGGCCCACATGAAGTGGAACGTATTTTGGGCGAAGGCGTAGCGCCATTTCGTGACAAGGTGGTGATTGCCACTAAGTTTGGCTGGAATATCGATCAGGAAACAGGTCAGCGTCGCCCAGGACTGAACAGCAGGCCGGAGCATATTAAAAAGGTGGTTGAAGGCATGTTGAAACGTCTTCGTACCGACCGTATTGATTTGTTGTATCAGCACAGAGTTGACCCGGCAGTCCCGATTGAAGATGTGGCCGGAGCGGTCAAAGAGCTGATGGATCAGGGCAAAGTGTTGCATTGGGGTTTATCGGAAATGGGGCTGAATACCTTGCGACGCGCCCATAAAGAACTGCCAGTTAGTGCAGTGCAAAGTGAGTACTCCATGTTATGGCGTGGACCAGAGCAAGCGTTACTTCCTACCTGTGAAGAGCTGGGCATAGGTTTTGTGCCATGGAGTCCACTGGGCGTTCAGTTTTTAACGGGCTGGATTGATGCCAATACCCGCTTTGCCGCTGGTGATTTCAGGGGTACAGAAACCCGGTTTTCTGAAGAGAACCTGCAGCATAACGTCGCACTGGTGGAATTGATCAAACAATGGGCTGATCGTAAAAATGCTGCTCCGGCTCAAATCGCTTTAGCCTGGCTACTGGCGCAAAAATCCTGGATAGTGCCGATCCCCGGCACCACTCAACTTGGGCATATGCTGCAGAATCAGGGGGCTTTAAATGTTCAGTTTACAGCGGCAGAGCTGGCGGAATTAACACAATCTGTCAGCGCTATTCAAATCCGTGGTAAGCGTTTGCCAGATATGGTGCAGGCGTTCTCTGATGTTGAGGCTCCACCTAAAGGCACAAGCTATTAAGTCTGATCGAGCTGTTACAGAGCCTTTAGCTTTTTGCTAAAGGCTCTTTACGCAGAAAACTGGCCGCGATCAGCAAAGCTGCTATCAGAAAGACGCTGGCACCGGCAAAGGCTGTATCTAACTGCTGTACCAAAACCCTTTGGTTATTGACCTGCTCTGAACTCGCGGAAAACAAAGCGATCAGTATACTTAGTCCCAGACTACCGCCGAGTTGATGCGCCACATTCACCACACCTGAAGCTGCGCCGCTGTCTTCAGCCGTGATATCTGTCATTCCTGCCACAGTTAAAGGACCAAGCACTGTGCCATTGCCTATGCCAATTAAAATCATTGGTAAGGCAACGCCACTCCAGTAATGGCTTTGGGCTGATAACTGAGTTAAGCACAGCATGCCTGCAATGCTAAAAGACAGCGCCAGTACTATGGATTTCTGCATACCAAACTTCCGGTTTAAATAAGGCACTAACAAAGATGCCAGAAAAGTAGGGATGGTCACTGGCAAAAAGGCCATGCCGGTTTGAGCTGGGGTGAAGCCAATGACCCTTTGCAAAAACTGGGTTGAAAAGAAAAAGAAACCAACCATAGCACCCAAAAACAACATCCGGCTCAGGTAGGCACCCACTCTGATTTTATGGCTGAACAGCCGCAACGGCATAATAGGCTGATGGTAAAAGCGCTCGTGCCGGACAAATAAAACCAGCAGCACGACGGCAGACAAAAACGAAACTTGAGGGAGTATTGCGCCCCAGCCCAGCACTGAGCTTTCAATCACACTAAAGACCAAAGTCGACATACCTGCAGTGGAAAGCAAGGCTCCTTGCACATCAAATTTGCCTGATATGACTGGTGTTTCCTGTAGCCACCGCATGGAGGCGACAAAAAGTGCGATACCTACCGGCACATTAATAAAAAATCCAATTCGCCAATCGAGCCAGCCAGTGAGTATACCGCCAATCACTAATCCAAGGCTGGACCCAATGCCAGCTGCTGCCGCATAAAGAGACAAGGCTTTGTTACGTTCTGGTCCTTGCGGGAAATGTTGTGTCAGCAACGCCAGGGTAGAAGGTGCAAGTATGGCCGCCCCTATGCCCTGAAGGGCTCTGGCGACCACTAACGTCAGATAATCTGTTGAAAAAGCAATACTCAGCGAGGCCAGAGTAAATAACGCCAAACCTGTCATCAGCGTCTTTTTACGGCCCAGTAAATCGCCAACCCGTGCGCTTAACAGCAAAAAGCCACCAAAACATAACGTATAGATATTTTGCACCCAGGACAAAGTGGCCGCACTCAATTGCATACTTTGCTGTATGTCCGGCAGTGCCGTAATAACAATAGAAATATCCAATACAATCATCAGATAACTGACTAACACTATCGCCAAAACATGACGGGGATTTACGCTGGTATTTTGCATGAGTTTGCTCATCAGGTGCTTGGGTGGAACTATGAAGTGACTGGTGAGGCTATTTTACTAAATCAGCGGTTCATTAATTAGCGGGTAGGATCTGCAAGCGTTTATGAGGAAAACTGATTAATGCGCAGGTTTTATAGGCAACATGGGCTGGATCTTATAAGGTGGTTCACATCGACAGCGAAAGAGGAATGGTGACAGCGTGAGAGTTTATTTTTTTGTATTGGTTTTGCTTTGCAGCAGTTTGAGCTGTGTTTTTGCTGATGCCAACGAAAATGCCACTGCGAAAAACAACAAGGCCACGGCCGCTGCTCCTAAGGTAGTCATTGTCTATTTATCCAGAACCAACAACACAAAGACGGTCGCTGAGTTTATTCAGCAAGCCGTTGGAGGTGAGCTGGTCGCCATCGAACTACAAACCCCTTATCCTGAAAACTATCAGGACACAGTCGAACAAGTGCGTCAGGAAAATCAGGCAGGGTATTTGCCAGCGTTAAAAACAACGATAAAAAACATCACCAGTTACGATGTGATTTTCCTTGGTTTTCCTACCTGGGGCATGCAAATGCCGCCGCCGGTAAAAAGTTTTCTGGCAGAACATCAGTTAGGCGACACAACAGTGATCCCTTTTAATACCAATGCAGGTTATGGCATAGGGAGTGGCCTTAGTGATTTAACACGCTATTGCCTGGACTGCAGGGTATTGCCAGAGCTTCAGCTCAAAGGCGGTATTGAGCGGGACGGTGTGCTGTTTGTGATGGAAGGGGCTTATGCTGTATCCGTCAAAGAAAAAGTGCAGCACTGGTTGCGTACCCTCAGCGTAGACAACGAAAAGATAAAAGGCTTGTTGCAGCATCAATCGGCAAAAGAAGCAGCTCCTTGAGCTGATAGCTCAGCAGTTATGGCGTGCGATAACGTAATGCATCCACTAACAAAGAAAAGGCCGGAGTGGCCTGACGGCGGCTGGCGTAATACAAATGGTAACCCGGAAAAGTTGGGCACCAGTCCTGTAACACGCTGACCAGCTTACCGGCCTGAATATGCTCCAGCGCCATATCTTCCGGTAAATAGGCTAAACCAAAACCTGCCAGAGTCGCTGTCAGTATGGAGGAGCCATTGTTAAATAATAACTGTCCGTCCACTTTCACTTTGATGGCATGCCCTTCTTTTTCAAACTCCCAAATCATAATGTGACCATGAGTGGGAAAACGCAGATTGATGCAAGAGTGGTTAGCTAAATCACTCGGATGCACAGGGGCAGCCCGTGTCGCCAGATATTCAGGCGC
The DNA here is from genome assembly GCA_018815765.1 of Gammaproteobacteria bacterium. GTDB lineage: Bacteria > Pseudomonadota > Gammaproteobacteria > Enterobacterales > Alteromonadaceae > Pararheinheimera. The sequence goes on from JAHIWM010000190.1 coordinate 21,930, forward strand.
AGCAGCTACCACCATATGCATATCCGGCGCTATGCGTACCGCTATCATGTCTTTGGCGACCTGATCGCCGAGCCTGACGCCCGCATCGTAATTTTGCGCCGCTATATCGGTCAGGCCATAGTCGATATTTATTTCTATTTTGATATCCGGGTAGTCCGGTAGAAATTCCTTCAATTTGGGCCAGAGCACAAAACTGGCTGCATGCTCTGCTGTGGTAATGCGGATGGTGCCGGCAGGCTTATCCCGAAATTCAGTTAAAGCAGCTAACTCAGAAGAAATCTCCTCAAAACGGGGCGCTATGCTTTGCAGCAAACGGTTTCCTGCTTCAGTGGGAGATACGCTGCGGGTGGTTCGGGTTAATAAACGTATACCCAGCCTGGCTTCCAGGGCTTTGATGGTATGACTTAGCGCTGACTGAGACACCCCCATCTGGGCTGCAGCTTTAGTAAAACTTTTTGCTTTGGCCACAGTAACAAAAGCCATTAAGTCGTTGAAGTTTTCCTGCATGATTAATGAATCTCCCTCATAAGTCCTTGCGGATTACACCCTCTAGTCCAGAGCATACTTCACTGCAACAATAGGCAACAGTTCAAAATAGGCTGAAAAAGCAATGTCATAGTTTTGGGCAGCAATACGGCAGGATCAGGCAAGCCGGAATAGCAGTAAGAACTTATCTTATGTAATGCCGCAGTTGGCGGCAGAAGCACAGATCCAGATTAAGCAGAGGTAAAGTGATGAAAACTATAGGGTACGCCGCATTAGCCGCAGATAAGCCACTGGCACCTTTTCATTTTGAGCGCAGAGCGCTACGCGATAACGATGTCGCGATGGAGATCCTGTTTTGTGGCGTTTGCCACTCTGATTTACATACAGCCCGGAATGACTGGGGCTGGACTCAATTTCCCGCTGTGCCTGGGCATGAAATTGTCGGGCGGGTGACAGCTGTGGGAGCAAAAACTACTCACTACAAAGTAGGTGATCATGTGGCTGTTGGTTGCCTGGTTGACAGCTGCAAGCAGTGTGATCAATGTCATCATGGCGAAGAGCAGTTCTGTCGTAACGGTTTTACCGGCACCTATAACTCAGCGGATCGTCATACCGGCGCTATGACTCTGGGAGGTTATGCCAAACATATAGTGGTTCGCGAAGACTTTGTACTGCGTATTCCCCAGGGGATGGATTTAGCCAAAGCCGCCCCTTTGTTATGTGCTGGCATTACAACCTATTCGCCGCTGCGTACCTGGAATGCCGGACCCGGCAGCAGAGTGGCTGTGATAGGTCTGGGCGGGTTAGGCCATATGGCGGTAAAACTGGCATCAGCTTTAGGCGCTGAGGTGACAGTGCTGAGTCGTACTGCTGACAAAAAGGCCGATGCACTGGCATTGGGCGCTGACAAGGTGCTGATTTCCTCTGACTTTGCCGCTATGGAACACGCCGCCAACAGCTTTGATTTAATCATCGATACAGTGCCGGTGAAACACGATCTGAACCCATATATACCGCTGCTGGATATTGATGGCACTTTAGTCATAGTGGGCCAGGTTGGACCTTTGGCTGAACCTAACACTGTGCCTATGGTATTGGGTCGCCGTCGTATTGCAGGTTCGTTAATTGGTGGCATAGCTCAAACTCAGGAAATGCTCGATTTCTGTGCCCGCAAAAACATTCTGCCAGACTGCGAAATGATTAGGATGGACCAGATTAACCATGCTTTTGAGCGGATGGAGCGCTCTGATGTGCGTTACCGTTTTGTGATTGATATGGCGTCCTTGCAGGACTAACAGCAACGCCGGATTGTTTAGCACAATCCGGCGCATCTTTGCCGCTGATTGTCCTGCTTTTTGTCTCTGACAGGGCTAATTCTGTTTTACTGCCAGCTTCACCCTGACTGGCCTGTATCTGGAGTTCGACTTTTGAATGGTCTGATTAAAATTGCGCTGCAAAAGCCACTGACTTTTATTGTACTGGCGATCCTGATTGCAGGTTTTGGCATTCTGGCGGCGTTGCGTATGCCAGTGGATATATTCCCTGCGATCCGTATCCCGGTAATAGCGGTAGCCTGGCAATACACAGGGCTAGCACCTGAAGAGGTCTCCAACCGTATTGTCACTCCGTATCAGCGTGCATTAACCACCACAGTCAGCGATATCGAGCATATTGAAGCCCAGGCTTTGCCGGGTATGGGCATTATCAAGATCTTTTTTCAGCCTAATGTAGATATCCGTACTGCCAATGCGCAGGTGACGGCTATTTCACAAACCATGTTACGGCAAATGCCGCCCGGCTCTAACCCGCCTTTTATTGTTAACTACGATGCCTCCACTGTGCCTATTCTGCAGCTGGCGATGTCGGGTGAGGGTTTAACTGAGCAGCAATTAAATGATTTGGGTATGTCGCAAATTCGTACTCAGTTGATTACTTTGCCAGGTGTTGCTATGCCTCTGCCTTCTGGTGGTAAGCAGCGGCAAATTCAGATTGATATCAACCCTGTGGCTTTGCAGTCTTATGGCCTGGCAGCCCGTGATGTGACAGCTGCTATAGCGGCGCAAAATCAGGTTAATCCGGCTGGAACTATGAAAATTGGCTCCAGTCAGTACAACGTCAAGTTAAATAATGCCGCTGAGAGTCTGGAGGATTTCAGTGCTATTCCGGTGAAAGTCGTCAATGGCGCCACTGTTTATATTCGTGATGTGGCTACAGTGCGGGATGGCAGTAGCCCACAGCAAAACGTGGTGCATGTCGAAAACAGCCGTTCAGTATTGTTAACAGTGCTGAAAAACGGTGCTGTCTCTACGCTGGATATAGTTGAAAGTGTCAAACAAGCTTTGCCCCGTATTACCGCGGGTTTACCGGACAGCCTGAAAGTATTGCCAGTCGGTGATCAGTCGGTGTTTGTCCGTGCTGCTATTGAAAATGTGATCCATGAAGCTGTGTTAGTGGCTGCTTTGATTTCGCTCTTGGTATTGCTGTTTTTAGGCTCATGGCGTTCTACTGTTATTATTGCCATGTCTATTCCGTTATCTATTCTGGCAGCTATCGCTGTGCTGAATGCTTTTGGTCAAACCCTGAATGCCATGACCTTAGGTGGTCTGGCTATAGCTATAGGTATTCTGGTGGATGGTTCCACCGTTATTATTGAAAATATCAACCGTCATCTGGAAGAAGGCAAAGCTGTACGACCAGCCATTATGCTGGGCGCCTCACAAATTGTGATGCCGTCTTTTGTTGCCTTGCTTTGTATTTGTATTGTGTTTGTGCCGATGTTTTTCCTGCCGGGTATTTCAGGTTTCTTATTTGTTCCTATGGCGCTGGCTGTGGTATTTGCGATGCTGGCTTCATTTTTGCTGTCTTTGACCGTGGTGCTGACCATGTCGATGTATTTATTAAAACCTCATCAGCAGGGCAGCAATCACGCCGCTCAATCCGGTTTTTTTGCTCCGCTGAAAAAACTACAGCAGGGTTTTGAAACCGGCTTTGAAAAGTTGCGCAGTGGTTACAGCACTAGCCTTGCGGCCTTAATGAGCAGCAGAAAAACTTTTGTCGCCAGTTTTATGACTCTGGTACTGCTGTCTTTTGTATTGTTGCCTTTTTTAGGCCGTAACTTTTTTCCTGATGTCGACTCTGGCCGTATGCTGCTGCATGTGCGGGTGCCACAAGGTGTAAAAATTGAAGAAACAGCGGCGCGTTTTGAACTGATAGGTCGGGCTGTGCGGGATTTAATTCCGGCGCACGAGCTGGATTCTATTATTAATAACGTCGGTTTGCCCGCTAGTATGATCAACGTGGTGTACAACAACTCTGGCACTATTGGCGCGCAGGACGGCGATATGATGATTAGCTTAAAGCCTGGTCACAGCCCGACACAGCAGCATATGCAAAAGCTAAGGGCTGAATTGCCTAAGTTATTTCCCGGCACCAGTTTTGCGTTTTTACCAGCAGATATCACCAGCCAAATTCTGAACTTTGGTGCACCTTCGCCTATAGATATTCAAATTACAGGCCGTAACCTGCAGGCCAACCGCGATTATGCTCAGTTGCTGTTACGGCGTATTCATGGGATACCTGGATTAGCCGATGCCCGTATTCAACAACCTGATGCAACGCCTCAGTTGAATATTGATATAGACCGTTCGCGCATCAGCCAGTATGGCCTGACGGCTTTGGATGTCACCGCCAGCTTAGGTGGTTCTCTGGCGGGTAGTTCGCAGTCAGCTCCGGTGTTTTTTATTCATCCAACCACAGGTGTGTCTTATCCTGTGGTGACACAAGTACCTGAGTATTTAATGTCCAGCATCAGTGAGCTGGAAAATGTGCCTGTATCAGGTGCCGGAGCTTCACAGCTGCATAATTTAGGTGGTGTGGCCAAAATCAGCCGCAGCACCACTTTGCCTGTGCTATCGCAATACAATATTCAGCCGATGATCAATATTTATGCCGCAACTTCAGGGCGGGATTTAGGCGCTGTAGCTGCAGATATTCAGGCTGCTATTGCAGAACTTACAGCCGATAAACCGGTCGGTGTGAATGTGACGTTGCGGGGCCAGTACCAGACCATGAATACCGCCTTTTCCGGTTTAGGTTATGGTTTATTGGGCGCTATAGTGCTGATTTACCTGCTGATTGTAGTGAACTTCCAAAGCTGGAAAGATCCGGTGGTGATTATTTCTGCCTTGCCTGCCGCTTTGGCCGGTATTGTCTGGATCTTGTTTGTTACAGGTACACCCTTATCTGTGCCTGCGCTGACAGGCGCCATTATGTGTATGGGCATGGCGACCGCCAACTCTATTCTGGTGGTTAGTTTTGCCCGTGAACGTCTGGCCGAAACCGGCAATGCGATACAAGCAGCGCTGGAGGCTGGTTATACCCGTTTCCGTCCTGTGATGATGACAGCCCTGGCGATGATTATTGGCATGATCCCTATGGCGCTGAGTCTTGGTGATGGTGCTGAGCAAAACGCGCCTTTAGGCCGTGCTGTGATAGGTGGCTTAGTTTTTGCCACCATAGCCACTTTATTGTTTGTTCCTGTTGTTTTTAGTCTGGCGCACCCTGATAAGCCCACTGAACCAGCTTTAGATCCGGAGTTAAATCTGTCCCATGCTTAATCAAAATACTCACAGCACTCAAAATATCGGCGGCACTCAAGTTGCTGCTCGCTCGACAAAACGTAGCATTGTGTTGGTCAGCCTGCTACTGGCTTTCACCGGAGCCGCAGTAGCTGCAGCAGGTATTATGCAGCGCCAAAGTGCCACTGAAGAACTGCAAGCCATAGCGGGACAATCTGCTATTCCAACTGTTTCTGTGGTGCATCCATCGGCTGCAGATGCGACTGCAAGTCTGGTGTTACCCGGCAATCTGGAGCCGTTAAACAGCGCTGCTATTTATGCTCAGACCAATGGTTATATTCAGCAGTGGTTGGTGGATATAGGCGACAAAGTAACGAAAGGTCAGTTGTTAGCTGTACTGGATGCGCCGGAGCTGGATCATCAGTTAGCTCAGGCCAAAGCAGATTACAGCACAGCGCTGGCGGAGCAAAATAATGCCCTGAGTATGGCAGAGCGTGCCACTAAACTGCTGAAACTCAATAGCGGTGCTATTTCAGCTGAAACTGTAGAACAGCGGGTACGGGATGCCGAAGCCAGAACAGCCTTTAGCAATGCCGCTTTGGCCAATGTACGACGACTTGAAGCACTCAAAGGTTTTACCCGTTTGACCGCACCTTTTGCTGGTGTAGTCACCAGCCGTTCAGCACAATTAGGCGCATTGGTGGTGGCAGGTGTCGCCAGTTCAACTCCGTTATTTACTATTGCCGATACAACACAAATGCGGGTTTTTGTGCGGGTGCCACAACATGATGCGCCGCAGATGGTCGCTGGCCAAAAAGCTGCTTTGCTATTGCCTGAATACGACAACAGGCCTTTTGAAGCTGTGGTGAGCCGAAGCGCTGGTGCTGTTGATCCTGTCTCAGGTTCAGTGCTGGTGGAATTGCAGGCTGATAATACAGAGGGCGCTTTATTACCCGGTGCTTATGCGCAGGTCAGTTTTACCTTGAGCAGCAACAGTAGTCGTGTGCATATTCCTGGTAGCGCTATTTTATATCGCGACCAGTCTCCTGCTGTGGCGACTGTAGATGCAACTAATACCGTCACTTTAAAAACAGTCACTATAGGCCGGGATCAGGGCTCGCAGGTGGAAATTGTCTCAGGCCTGAGTGTCGGTGATACCGTGATCAGCACACCACCAGATGCGATTCGTACCGGTGATCAGGTGAGGGTTATGGCGACAGCATCTTAATCTGCTTTGTTTCTTCAGCAGCGCTGCACTGATTGCCCGAAGCTGATTGTCCGAATAAGCACAGTGCTTTATGGTAATAGCAGAAGCAGATAAAAATAATGGATAAAAGATGTTGAATGCTGTTGCTAAACCTCTGGTTAAACTGGTCGAACGTTACCTGCCTGACCCTTATATTTTTGTGTTGTTATTGAGTTTGCTGGTGTTTGTCGCCGCCATAGTCTTTGAACAACAAAGCCCTTTGGCTGTGGCGCAGCAATGGGGCGACGGCTTTTGGGGCTTGCTGAGTTTTTCGATGCAAATGTTGTTGGTGCTGGTGACAGGTTTTATGTTGGCAAGCACCCCTTTAGTTAGCAAACTGCTGGACAGGCTGGCGATGCTAGCTAAAAGCGCAGGTCAGGCCATAGTGCTGGTGACGCTGGTGTCTTTAGCTGCGAGTTGGTTGAATTGGGGTTTTGGGTTAGTGGTTGGGGCTTTATTTGCTAAAGCTTTGGCGCGGCGTATCCAGGTTGATTACCCCTTACTGATCGCCAGTGCTTATTCAGGTTTTGTCATTTGGCATGGTGGCCTGTCGGGTTCAGTGCC
>JAHIWM010000191.1 GCA_018815765.1 Gammaproteobacteria bacterium
CTGACCAGCCCACGTATGCGCTGGTTACATAAAGATGGCACAGCTGAAGGTGAGTTTGAGTCCTTAACAGGTTCTGCCTATCTGCACCCGGATGCAGCCAAAGTATTATTTGCAGGTAGCAGCCGTTCTCTGGACGATATTTTTGCTGATTTAGCCGCCGAAAAAGTACCAACGGGTTTTGCGTTGGAAGGCACTGTCAATTTAAAGCGTGAATCCACGATGGAAGATATCACCAGCCCGAACGTGGCTGCGGTATTACCTGGTTCAGATCCAAAGCTTAAAGATGAATATGTGGTGGTGACGGCTCACTCTGATCACATTGGTTTTTCCAACGATGTGCGCAGCAAAGATAAAATTAACAACGGCTTGATGGATAATGCCGCTGGTGTCAGCATTATGCTGGAAACTGCGCGTTTATTCGCTCAGCAGGCAGAACGGCCTAAACGTTCAATCTTATTTGTTGCTGTAACAGGCGAAGAGAAAGGCTTATTGGGCGCTGACTATTTTGCCCATAATCCAACCCGTCCTATCGAAACGCTGGTGGCTAACGTCAATATCGATATGCCGGTGTTGTTGTATCCTTTTGCTGACATAGTCGCATTTGGTGCTAACCACTCCAGTTTAGGCGCTACAGTCGATACAGCAGCTGCTGCCGTTGGTATTAAACAAAGTCCGGATCCAATGCCAGAGCAGGCCATTTTTACCCGTTCAGACCACTACACTTTGGTGCAAAAAGGCGTGCCATCAGTATTTCTGATGACAGGCTTTACGTCCAAGGATCCAAAACAAAAAGGTGGCGAAGTCTGGGGTAAGTTTTTTGCCAAACATTACCACAAGCCGACGGATGACAAGGCAGGTTTAACGGCTGATTTTGGTCCTATCCGTTACGATGCCGGTGCTACTTTTGCCGACATTAACTTTGGTATCACTACTGAAGTGGCGAATAACCCACAACGTCCAGTCTGGTTAAAAGACAGCTTCTTTGGCAAGATTTTTGGCAAAGACTACAACCAACAGAAATAACTAAAATTGGGGTCAGAGTAAAATTAATTGCGAGGCAATTAATTTTACTCTGACCCCAATTTTAACCACCAGCCCATTTATGTTTGTAACCTAATTTGGTTAATTCCTGCTGCACCAGTTCGCGTTGATCACCCTGAATCTCAATCACGCCGTCCTTGACTGAACCACCACAGCCACATTTTTTCTTTAACAAGGCCGCTATTTCTGCCAGTTTTTCTGTGCTTTCAGCAAGGCCAGAAATCGTGATCACCGCTTTGCCATTACGGCCTTTGGTTTCACGTTTTAACCGGGCATGGCCATCGGTAAAACTTTGAGCTACAGCTTTTTGTGGTTTGGGTTTATCAATACGGCCTGAATTTGTACTGTAGACCAAATCATCCGCAGCTGCCGCTGTTGCTTCTTCGGCAGGTCGCCCCAATTGTTGTTGCCAGTCGGCTAACGAGATTTTTTTGCCACTCATAAAACAATCTATGTAAGTCGTCAGAAAGCGCACGATAAACAACAAATAAGTAAACAGCAAGCTTAGAAATCACGCTGCAAAAAAAGCCATTGGCAAATAAAAGGCTTCTGGTAAACTATCGTTAATTTTAGAAATCTGGATGGCTGAAGTGTCTATTAATTTATATCTGGAACAGTCAGGATTGTCTGCGTTATTGCAGGGGCAGGAAACAGCGATAGAACAAGCTGTGGCTATATTACAAACGCAACTTACCGCTGCGGCAGATCCTGCTGTGATCTGGTCTTATCAGGTGCCTGAGTTAGGCGAAGGCGGAGCTTGCTCGTTGTTTGGTCAACTGGCAGATGAACCTTATGATCTGGCCGCCACTCTGGGCCAAAGTGCAGCCACAGCAGCTGCTTTAAGCCAGCTAACTGCTGTAGTGCAAAACTATCAGCAAACTAATGACAGTGACTGGTTTGGTATTTACCAGAAACGTCAGAACCCAGAAGGCGAAACCGTACTGGTGAAGCTGGCCTATTTTGGTGCTGCTTCCCGCGCTGAATTTCCGTTAACGGCCGAATTTGCCCAAATCAGTAATAACAGCACTGTGGGTCTGACGGGTAAAGCTAAAGTGATTAACGATGTCACAGCGTACTTAACAGCAGGTGGCGAATATTACACCTGCGATCCAAAAGTATTATCCGAAGCTTGTTTGCCTTTATTCAACAGCAAAGGTGAACTGGCAGGTATTATTGACGCAGAGGCCTTTAAACGTCAGGCCTACCATACAGATGCGCTGGTTCGTTTAGTCGCCATCTGTCTTGTGCTGCCAGACTTACTGCCTGCATGATAAGATGAAACCGAATTGATCCTTTAACACCGCAAACTAACAGGTAAAAACTATGTTTTCGCACTTACAGCCGACCCCTATCGATCCAATTTTAGGTTTAATGGCCGCTTATAAAGAAGATCCAAATCCACTGAAAGTGGACCTTGGGGTCGGTGTCTATAAAGACGAGCAAGGCCATACGGCTGTGCTGGATTGTGTGAAAAAAGCCGAAGCGCTGCGTTTAAAAAACGAAGACAGTAAAACCTACATAGGTATGGCGGGTGATTTATCCTTTAACAGCCATATCGAAAAACTGGCCTTTGGTCAGCATAAAGTGCTGTTATCCGGTCGTGTCACTACAGCTCACACACCAGGTGGCACAGGTGCATTGCGGGTTGCGGCTGAATTTATTAAAAAAGCCAATCCGGACGCCACTGTCTGGGTGACCAACCCAACCTGGGCTAATCATATCTCGTTATTTCAGGCCGCTGGTCTGAAAGTAAAAGAATATGCTTACTACGACTGGGATACCAAAGGCTTAAAGTTTGATGCCATGCTGACAGAACTGGCGCAGGTTCCTGCCGGTGACGTAGTTCTGGTGCACGCTTGCTGCCATAACCCAAGTGGGATGGATTTGAACTTTGAGCAGTGGAAACAATTTGCCCATTTAGCCAAAGAAAAAGGTTTTACGCCGCTGGTCGATATGGCCTATCAGGGTTTTGGTTTGGGTCTGGAAGAAGACACTCAGGGTTTACGTTACCTGGCCGATCAAGTCGAAGAAATGCTGCTGTGTAGCTCCTGTTCGAAAAACTTTGGTTTATACCGTGAGCGTATCGGTGCAGTAAGTATTGTCACTGCTGAGAGCAAAACCACAGACATTGCTAAATCTGTGTTGTTAAGCGTAGTACGCAGTATTTATTCTATGCCGCCTGCCCATGGCGCTATCATCGTCAGTCATATTCTGGACAGTCAGGAATTAACGGCTTTATGGCATCAGGAATTGGCTGTGATGCGTAATCGCATCAATGATTACCGTCAACTGATCATCGATAAATTTACGGCTGAAGGTATTACGCAGGATTTCAGCTTTATCACCAAACAACATGGTATGTTCTCTTTCCTTGGTATTAATAAAGAGCAAATTGAACGCCTGCGTAAGGATTACAGCATCTATATGGTTGGCTCAAGCCGTGTCAGTATTTCTGGTTTAAACCACAGCAATATTGATTACTTCGCTAAAGCTATGGCGCAGGTGTTAAAAGGTTAAGCCTTCTGGCTAAACAGACGAGGGGTGGCTTTGGCCGCCCTTTTTATTTGCTGCCAAAAGCAGGTTTTGTCAGGAAAGCTTTGGATAACTAAGCTAGCATAAACATAGTATTGTATAGAAAGTAATACATTGGCTTGAGGTTAAGTAGTGATAAAAAGTGTACTTGCTGTTCTGTTATGTATCTGGGCTGTTTTTGCCGTTTATGCTGATGTTCCTGCTTTAAGAGTGGTCACTGAATTATCACCACCTCACCAGACCATTAAAGCAGGCCAGGTCGATGGCGTCAGCACTAAAATTGTCGAGGCGACGCTAAAACAAGCAGGATTGGAAAGCCGTATTGAGGTCTATCCATGGGCCAGAGCTTTTTACATAGCGACTTCAACCCCTAATGTGTTGATTTACAATATGGCCAGAACACCGGAGCGGGAAGACGAATTCCACTGGATAGGCCCTGTGGCGAACTACCGTTTGGGTTTGGTACGGTTAACAGAGCGTACTGATTTAGCTCCGAACCATATCAAAGACTTAGGTTCGGCGGTCATTGCGGTACAACGAGACGATTTTTCTTCAGTGTTTCTGCAGCAGCAAGGTATGAAAATAGGCAAAGAGCTACAGCTGTCGGCTGATATTCTGGAGTCCTAGCGTTTATTACTCAAAAGCAAAGTGGATTATGTGGTGGATGATGAAGCCGCATTAGCTGTAATGGAGAAACAGTTGTCGCAACCTGAAGGCATAACCCGTTTTGTGTTAGCTATACCGCAGCTGGAGCAAAAAACTTATCTGGCGGCCAGCAAAGCAACTGATCCTGAACTGGTCAGGAAACTGCAGCAGGCTCACCTTGAAGTACAAAAAACTCCGCTTTATCAGAACGTAATGGCCGGCCGCTTTTAAAAATGGGGTCAGATCATATTTGCTGTTAACAATGTGCTCTGACCCCATTTTTAGAATTTATAGGGCTATCAGCTCATTCATTAATTGAGTCAGCCATAAGTTTAAACGTTGGTCGGTCTGGTCATACTGATTTTCTTCATCCAAAGCTAAACCATAAAACCACTCAGGATCTTCTGTGACTGCTTTAGAGGCGATAAAGTCATAGCCTGCAGTGGGCCAAAAACCTATGCGTATACAGTCTTGTGGCGCTATCGCCTGATGCAGCATACCTACAGCATCCTGAAACCATTCTGCATAACCCAGCTGATCGCCCATGCCGTAAATCGCCACGATTTTGCCGCTTAAATTCACGTCTTTGATGTCGTCCCAGTGTGCTTCCCAATCTTCCTGCAGTTCACCAAAATCCCAGGTCGAAATACCTAAAATTAGCAAATCGTAGTCAGTCATCCCTGTCAGAGGCTGATCTTTAATATTATGAAGTGTTACACTGCTGCCATCCGGCAGGCTTGGGTCGGCACTTAAAAGTACCTGGATTTTTTCCGCCACTATTTCGGTATAGCAGGTGGTGGAGCCGTAAAAAAGACCAATTTTCATCTGATATGACTCAGCATTTTGTTTGGCGGGCAGTGTAGCAGAAGCGTCCGAACCAACAAAGTCAGACAAGGTAAATTAACCCGGGAGCAGCTTGTGGCAAAGGTAGTGGCCATCTCAGAACAGCAACTCATTAAGGCGTTTTTAGACCAGTTGTGGCTGGATAAAGGTGTCAGTGAACATACGCTAAGCGCTTATGGCACAGATCTGAGTAAATTTGCGTTGTTTTTGCAGCAGCAAGGCCAGCGACTGACGGCTGTGGATCAAATGTTGCTGAACAGTTATCTGGCCTATAGAGTCGATCAGGGCTTTAGTCCACGCAGTACCTCCCGCACTTTAAGCAGTTTGCGGCGTTTTTACCGCCACCTGCACAAAACCAAACAAATTAGTGAAAACCCCTTATCCGATGTGTTTAACCCAAAAATTGGCCGATCTTTACCTAAAACCTTATCCGAACAGGATGTGGATTTATTGCTGTCTGCCCCCGATGTCAGCGATTTAATTCAGTTTCGCGATAAAGTGATGTTAGAAATTCTGTATGCGGCCGGTCTTAGGGTATCTGAGCTGGTCGGTTTAACCTTACAGCAAATTAATTTGCGTCAGGGTTTAGTCCGGGTGAACGGCAAAGGCAAAAAAGAACGGCTGGTACCTTTGGGGGAAACTGCAGTGGAATGGCTGGATAATTACCTGAAACAAGGCCGTGGTTTATTGCTCGATGGCCAAAGTGATGTGGTATTTCCAAGCAACAGAGGCCAGCAAATGACCCGACAAACTTTCTGGCACCGGATTAAGTTTTATGCCAAAGTGGCAGGCATTAGTGCAGAGCTGTCTCCGCATACGGTACGGCATGCTTTTGCTACGCATTTATTAAATCATGGTGCAGATTTACGGGTCGTGCAGCTGTTATTGGGGCACAGCGATTTGTCGACCACCCAAATTTACACTCATGTGGCGCAAGCGCGTCTGCAAAGTTTACATCAACAACATCATCCGCGGGGTTAACTTGCGGTGCAGGATACAGAGATGAAGAAGTTTAGCTATCTCGCTGTTATGACAGCATTTTTAAGTACCGGATTGTCAGCTCAGGCTGTGTTGCCTGACGTAAATCAAGCCTTTTCAGAAATTGGTCTCAATGTAAAAACTGTGGCAGATTCCACCGTGCCTGGCATGCTGCAAGTACAAACTGACAAAGGCTTATTTTTTATCTCAGAAAATAAACAGTATTTGTTTGAAGGCAATATTTACGATTTAAAAAACAAAAAACTGGTGAACGAAGACATTCTGAAAGGCATCCGTAAAACGGGTCTGAAAGATTTTAATGACTCAGTGATTGAGTTCAAAGCTGCTAACGAAAAATACGTGATCCATGTATTTACCGATACCAGCTGTGGTTACTGCCGTAAATTACATAATGAAATGGCGGATTTGAATAAAGCTGGAATTACAGTGCGTTATTTGGCTTTCCCTCGCGGTGGTATTCAATCGGCAACTTACGATGAACTGCAATCCATTTGGTGTTCTAAAGATGCCAAACAAGCGCTGACCGATGCAAAAGGCGGCAAAGCGGTAAAACAAGCCAGTTGTCAGAATAATGTCGCTCAGCAGTATGAGCTGGGCCAGAGTTTTGGCATTAGCGGTACACCAGCGTTGATTTTACCCGATGGTAGTTTAATTCCTGGTTACCAACCCGCAGCAGCTTTAGTGGCCGCCCTGAGTCAAAAAACGCCATAAGCAGGTTTCAGTGTGAGTATCACCAAAGAATTACAACGCCGGTCTGTGCCGGCTATTTCCGCAGAACTCTCGCAATACCATCCGGTGATCCAGCGTATTTACGCCAGCCGTGGTATTGAAAGTTCAGAGCAACTGGCTCGTGGCGCTGCTCAGTTGTTGCCTTTTACCAGACTGAAAGGCATCTCAGCTGCAGTGACTTTGTTGATTGAAGCTTTGCAGCAACAACAGCATATTGTCATAGTCGGCGATTTTGATGCAGATGGCGCCACCAGCACAGCGACTTTGCTGACGGGTTTAAAAAGCCTGGGTTTTAAGCATGTGGAGTATCTGGTGCCTAACCGTTTTGAATACGGTTATGGTTTGTCTGTAGAAATGGCAGAAATTGCTGTGGCTCAGGGCGCTCAGCTGATAGTCACAGTTGACAATGGCATCTCAGCCATTGATGGTATAGCGCTGGCGAAAAAAATGGGCGTCAAAGTGCTGGTCACAGACCACCATTTACCGGGCAACGAGCTGCCGGACGCTGACGCTATAGTCAATCCAAACCAGCCGGGTTGTGATTTCCCTAGTAAACAATTGGCCGGTGTGGGGGTGGCTTTTTATCTGCTATTGGCGCTGCGTGCTGAACTTCGTATCCAAGGTTATTTTACTGAAACTCAGCCTGAACCTAATTTGGCGGATCTGTTGGATCTGGTCGCTTTAGGCACAGTAGCTGACGTAGTGCCACTGGATACTAATAACCGTATTCTGGTGCATCAAGGCCTGCAACGTATTCGCAGTGGCAAAGCCCGGCCTGGTATTCAGGCCTTAATTGACATCGCCAATCGTAAAGCGGAAAAGCTGACAGCCCAGGATTTTGGTTTTGCCTTAGCGCCACGTTTAAATGCTGCCGGGCGTTTAGATGATATGGGGCTTGGTATCAGCTGTTTATTAGCGCCTGATTTACCCCGCGCCCGTATGTACGCTGCAGAACTCGATAGCTTAAACGTCGAGCGCCGTGAAATAGAGCAGGGCATGCAGCAAGAAGCGCAAGCTTATCTGCAGCGGTTGTCTTTTGCCTCTGAAGAGCTGCCGGACGCTTTGTGTTTGTACCAGAGTGACTGGCATCAGGGCGTGATAGGAATTCTGGCTGGCCGGATTAAAGAGCAATACCACAGACCTGTGCTGGTGTTTGCACAAGGTGACGAAGGCGAGCTGAAAGGTTCTGCCCGTTCTATTCCAGGTTTACATATCCGCGATTTATTAGATGAAGTCTCTACTCAATACCCAGGCCTGATTAAAAAGTTTGGTGGCCATGCGATGGCGGCAGGTTTAACTATTGCCGAAGAGCGTTTTGAGACCTTTAAACTGGCGCTGAATTTCGTCGCCAAAAAGTATCTGACACCTGAGCTTTTGACTGCTGTGCTTTATACAGACGGTGATTTGAGCAGTGATTGTTTGTCTGTACCTTTTGCCAGGCTGCTACAACAAGCTGGCCCCTGGGGACAAGCTTTTCCTGAGCCTGTGTTTGAAGGGGAGTTTGTGATCCGCCAACAACGTCTGCTGGCGGATAAGCACCTGAAACTGATGCTGGAATCCAGTGATGGCAGCTTAGTGGATGCCATCTGGTTTAACGCCGACAACAAAGCCTGGCCTGATGCCAACGTCAAAAAAATCCGTGTTGCTTATCAGTTGGATATCAACGACTACCGTGACCAACAGTCTGTGCAGTTGATTGTCCGGTTGATTGAAAAAATCGGCTAGTTCCCTGAAAAGCAGTTTTTGCAGGGCGTTTATCTAAAGACCCCTGCAGAATCCTCGACAGAAAATCGTCGGGATGGCTGCATGTCTGTAGAAAAATTGCTACAATCGCCACCAATTTTTTCCTAAGCGCCTTAAATCATGTTTGAAGTAAATCCGGTATACAACGCCATTAAAGATCTGACTGAACGCACTAACGTGCTTCGGGGGTATCTTTGACTACGACGCCAAAAAAGAAAAGCTAGAGGAAGTCAGCCGTGAGCTGGAAGATTCTGCAGTCTGGAACAACCCCGAAAATGCACAGGCATTAGGCAAAGAACGTTCCGCACTGGAACAGATTGTTGGCACCATCGACAAGCTGGATCAAGGGTTGGAAGACGTGGCTGGCTTAGTGGAGCTGGCGGTTGAAGCCGAAGACGAAGATACTTTTATCGAAGCTCAGACTGAACTGGCCGACTTAGAATTACAGCTGGCGAAGCTGGAATTCCGTCGTATGTTCTCTGGTAAAAGCGATCCAAGCGATTGTTACCTGGATATTCAATCTGGTTCTGGTGGTACTGAAGCTCAGGACTGGGCCAGCATTTTAATGCGTATGTATTTACGTTGGGGTGAAGCTAAAGGCTTTAAACCTGAGTTATACGAAGTGACTGACGGCGACGTGGCCGGCATCAAAGGTTGTACTATCAAATTTACCGGCGAATATGCCTATGGCTGGTTACGGACTGAAACTGGTGTACACCGTTTAGTGCGTAAAAGCCCGTTTGACTCAGGCAACCGTCGCCATACTTCTTTTGCGTCCGTTTTTGTGTCGCCTGAAGTTGATGACGATATTGAAATCGAAATCAACCCAGCCGACTTACGTATTGATACCTACCGTGCTTCAGGCGCTGGTGGTCAGCACGTTAACAGAACCGACTCAGCGGTCCGTATTACTCACTTACCAACCAATATTGTGGTGCAGTGTCAAAACGACAGGTCACAGCATAAAAACCGCGATAACGCCTACAAGCAGTTACGCGCCAAGTTGTATGAGTTTGAACTGCAAAAGCAAAACGCTGAAAAACAAGCACTGGAAGATACCAAGTCGGACATCGGCTGGGGCAGTCAAATCCGCTCTTACGTGCTGGACGACTCGCGTATTAAAGACTTACGCACAGGCGTTGAAACCCGCAATACCCAGGCGGTATTGGACGGCGATCTCGACAAATTTATTGAAGCCAGCTTAAAAGCCGGTTTGTAATTTAGCTTACTATCAGGAACTTATCATGTCTGAACAGAATACTCCTATTGAAGAACATCAAGACGTTAATAAACTGATTGCTGAGCGAAAACATAAGCTGGCTGGCTTGCGTGAACTGGGTAACCCATTTCCAAATGACTTTCGCCGTGATGCGACTTCGGATCAGATCCATGCCCAGTACGAGCATCTGACAAAAGAAGAGCTGGAAGAGAAAAAAATCCGTGTCACTGTAGCAGGTCGTATGATGCTGCGCCGTATTATGGGTAAAGCCAGCTTTACCACTATTCAGGACGTAGGCGGCAAGCTGCAGTTGTATGTAGCACGCGACAGTCTTGCAGAAAATGTCTACAACGAAGGCTTTAAGAAGTGGGATTTAGGCGACATAGTCGGCGGTAGCGGCGTGTTGTTTAAAACTCAGACCGGTGAGCTGACTGTATGGTTAGACGAAATCCGTTTATTGACCAAAGCCTTGCGTCCACTGCCGGACAAATTCCATGGTTTAACCGATCAGGAAGCTTGTTACCGTCAGCGTTATTTAGATTTAATTGTGAACGACCAGTCACGCAAAACCTTTTTAATCCGTTCAAAAACTGTGGCTTATATCCGTCAGTTTTTTAACAGCAAAGGCTTTTTAGAAGTAGAAACCCCAATGCTGCAAAGCATTCCAGGTGGTGCTTCGGCCCGTCCGTTCGAGACGCACCACAATGCGCTGGACATGCAAATGTTCCTGCGTATTGCACCTGAGCTGTATTTAAAGCGTTTAGTTGTGGGTGGTTTTGAAAAAGTATTTGAGCTGAACCGTAACTTCCGTAACGAAGGCGTTTCAACCCGTCATAACCCAGAATTCACTATGCTGGAATTCTACTGGGCTTATGCCGATTACAACGATTTAATGGATATCACTGAAGAGTTATTCCGTGGTCTGGCGCAGTCTGTGCTGGGTACTACTGAAGTTCCTTATCAGGGCAACCTGTTTGACTTTGGTAAACCTTTTGCCCGTATGTCAGTGACTGAATC
The DNA here is from genome assembly GCA_018815765.1 of Gammaproteobacteria bacterium. Classification (GTDB taxonomy): domain Bacteria; phylum Pseudomonadota; class Gammaproteobacteria; order Enterobacterales; family Alteromonadaceae; genus Pararheinheimera. The sequence goes on from JAHIWM010000191.1 coordinate 10,769, forward strand.
TATTCTGCATTACAACCCTGAAGTGAAAATTGAGCAGTTAACCACCCGTGAAGCAGTAGCTGAATTGGCCAAGTCTTTAGGCATTGAAGTCAAAGCCAACTATGGTCATGGTCGTATTCTGATGGAAGTCTTTGATGAGCTGGTCGAAACCAAGCTGCAACAACCTACTTTTATCACGGAGTACCCGGCAGAGATTTCTCCGCTAGCCCGTCGTAACGATCACAATCCGGAAATCACAGACCGTTTTGAATTCTTTATCGGTGGTCGTGAATTAGGCAATGGTTTCAGCGAATTAAATGACGCTGAAGATCAGGCTGAACGTTTCCGTGAACAGGTTGCGCAAAAAGAAGCCGGTGATGATGAAGCCATGTACTACGACGAAGATTTCGTTACAGCACTGGAGCATGGTTTACCACCAACAGCGGGTCAGGGTATTGGTATCGACCGTCTGGTGATGTTACTGGCCGACGCACCAAGCATCCGCGACGTCATTCTGTTCCCGCATATGCGTCATAGCGACAAGCAGGGTTCTTAAGTTTTTAATTTAAAAAGGCAGCGTAAGCTGCCTTTTTATTCTGTGCTCAACCAAAATCAGCGGCTTTCGCTGTGCTTTGCTGATTTATTATTTTTTTATCCTGCCTTTTGATTGAGCGACAAGCCGCCCTTTGTTATAATTTTCTCCCGTCCTTAGTTCGTAAATTCTTTATTGCCAATGGCGTCTCAGGGGTCTCATGACTACAAGATACATCTTCGTGACGGGTGGGGTTGTCTCATCCTTAGGTAAAGGCATTGCTGCCGCATCTTTAGCGGCTATTTTAGAAGCCCGTGGCCTGAAAGTGACCATCCTTAAACTGGATCCGTACATCAACCTGGATCCGGGCACCATGAGCCCAATTCAGCACGGTGAAGTGTACGTCACAGAAGACGGCGCAGAAACCGACCTCGATTTAGGTCACTATGAGCGGTTTATCCGCACCAAAATGACCAAACGTAATAACTTCACTCAAGGCCGCATTTACTCAGACGTATTACGTCGTGAGCGCCGTGGTGATTATTTAGGTGCCACTATTCAGGTGATCCCTCATATCACCAACGAAATCAAAAGCCGCGTATTAGCTGGCGCTGAAGGCTATGACATTGCCATAGTGGAGATTGGTGGCACTGTAGGTGATATCGAATCTTTGCCATTTTTGGAAGCTATTCGTCAGTTAGGTACTGAACTGGGTCGCGAACGCGCCATGTATATGCACCTGACGTTGGTTCCGTACCTGGGCACTGCCGGTGAAATCAAAACCAAACCTACTCAGCATTCTGTTAAAGAGCTGCGTTCTATTGGTATTCAGCCGGATATTCTGGTCTGCCGTTCAGACCGCGCTATCCCGTCGAACGAGCGCGCTAAGATTGCACTTTTCACCAATGTGGAAGAGCGTGCTGTTATTTCATTAAAAGACGTCTCCAGCATTTACCAAATTCCAGCACTGTTAAAGTCGCAGGGTCTGGATGATTTAGTGGTACGTCGTTTCCATATTACCTGCCCTGAAGCAGATCTGACCGAATGGGAACAGGTGTTGTATCAGGAATCAAACCCTACAGGTGAAATCACCGTAGGTATGGTGGGTAAATATGTTGAGTTGCCAGATGCCTATAAATCAGTGAACGAAGCGTTAAACCATGCAGGTTTAAAAAATCGTTTAACTGTCCATATCAAATACATCGACTCTCAGGACGTAGAAAGCAAAGGCGCAGATATTCTGGCTAGCGTGGATGCGATTCTGGTGCCTGGTGGCTTTGGTGAGCGTGGTGTGGAAGGCAAAATTATGGCCGCCCGTTATGCCCGTGAACATAAAGTGCCTTACCTCGGCATTTGTTTAGGTATGCAAGTGGCGCTGATTGAATATGCCCGCAACGTAGCAGGTATGAAAGACGCGCACTCAACCGAATTTAATAAGAACACGCCTTACCCTGTGGTGGGTCTCATCACAGAATGGCTGGACTCTGATGGTAATGTTGAACAGCGGACCGACAGGTCTGATATGGGCGGCACTATGCGTTTGGGCAGCCAAAACTGTAACCTCAAAGCCAATACAAAGGCCCGCGAGATCTATGGCAGTGACATCGTCAGCGAACGTCATCGTCACAGATACGAAGTGAACAACAACTATGTTGCTCAGCTCGAAGAGGCTGGCTTAAAAATCTCTGGTCTGTCGGCGGACAACCAGTTGGTTGAAATGATTGAAATACCTACACACCCATGGTTTGTGGCGGGTCAGTTCCATCCGGAATTTAACTCAACACCACGTGACGGACATCCGTTATTCCAGGGCTTCGTGGCCGCCGCTTATAAATATCAGAAACAGCAACTCGTTTAACCAGTTGCAGCCGGGCTATTAGTCCGGCTTTTTTATGCGACAAATAGAAGGGGATTTACATGTCTGAGATCGTCAATATCATTGCCCGCGAGATCATGGATTCACGCGGTAACCCAACAGTAGAAGCCGACGTTTTCCTGGCCAGTGGTGCTATGGGTCGTGGCTGTGCGCCATCAGGTGCTTCTACTGGTACCCGTGAAGCTTTAGAACTGCGCGATGGCGACAAAAGCCGTTATTTAGGTAAAGGCGTGCGTACTGCAGTTGCCAATATCGATGGCCCAATCAAAGCAGCTTTACTGGGTAAAAGTGCTTATAAGCAAGCTGAAGTGGACCAGATCATGATCGACCTGGACGGCACTGAGTCTAAATCTAAATTAGGCGCTAATGCTATTCTGGCTGTGTCTTTAGCTGTAGCCCGCGCAGCTGCTGCGGACAAAAAAATCCCACTGTATCAGCACATCGCCGACTTAAACGGCACACCAGGTGTGTACTCCATGCCAGTACCTATGATGAACATCATCAACGGTGGTGAGCATGCGGATAACAACGTCGATATTCAGGAGTTTATGGTGCAGCCTGTTGGTGCTAAAACTTTCGCTGAAGCTCTGCGTATGGGCGCTGAAATTTTCCATCAACTGAAAAAAGAACTGCACAGTCAGGGCTTAAATACAGCTGTAGGTGATGAAGGTGGTTTTGCGCCGGATCTGAAATCAAACGAAGAAGCTTTAACTGTCATTTCTAAAGCTGTGGCTTCAGCTGGTTATGTGCTGAACAAAGACATCACTTTAGCTTTAGACTGCGCTGCATCTGAGTTTTATGTTGACGGTAAATACAAACTGTCAGGCGAAGGCAAAGAATTCACTTCGTATGAATTCAACGACTTCCTGGCTGGTTTAGCCACTCGTTTCCCAATCATTTCTATTGAAGACGGTTTAGACGAGTCGGATTGGGATGGCTGGAAAGACATGACCAATAAAATGGGCGATAAAATCCAGCTGGTCGGCGACGATTTATTCGTCACCAACACCAAGATCCTGACCCGTGGTATTGAGCAGGGCATTGGTAACTCTATCCTGATCAAATTTAACCAAATCGGCAGCTTAACTGAAACTTTAGCCGCTATTAAAATGGCAAAAGATGCGGGTTTCACTGCAGTGATTTCACACCGTTCAGGCGAAACTGAAGATTCCTTTATTGCTGATTTAGCTGTAGGTACTGCTGCTGGTCAAATCAAAACAGGTTCTTTATGCCGTTCAGACCGCGTGTCTAAGTACAACCAATTACTGCGTATTGAGCAGGAATTAGGTGCGAAAGCTCCGTACCGTGGCCGTGTAGAAATTAAAGGCCAAGCGTAAGTCATTTAAAATGGGGTCAGATCACATGAGTTATGCGTAACTAATGTGATCTGACCCCATTTTATTCGCAGCCATCGATGGAGCTCCCCCCAAAGGGCCAAGGCTCCACGTTGTTAAACATTGCTCCGGGTAATGTTTTTATACTATTGAGTAATTGAATGGCGTTGGATACCATCAACGGATGAAAAAACATTCAGCCGATCAACATCAGCTGTGGCATGGCCCGGCGCAGGACCTGACTTATACAGAGCTTTGTAATGCTTTGTATGAACGGGAGTTGATGCGTTACGCCAAGATGCCGCCTGAGTTTTTCGCCAGTCTGCAAAAACGTCTAGCCAGTTTACCTTTTTATATCCGCCGCGCCGCCAGTAGTATCTTGTCGCACAAATCTCCGCTTGAAATCGATAGTCAGAATGCCAGTTGGATGGGACGTCAGAGCCCACAGTGTCCGGCTAAAGAGCAGGGCATTGAACAAATTGAACAGTTTTATCTGAAACACAGCAAACTGGCGTTATTAGTGCCTGTGTACCAGAACCAGCAGTCGCTGGAAACCGTCTGGCTGGACTCTGTTGATGAAATTGATCTTGCTGGGCAGAGGCTGCACTGCAACGAACATGGCTGGTTTAGTTTTAATGGCACTCCTCTTACCGATGAAAACAGTGATAAATTCCTACTCAAGCCGACAAAAAGCTTAATGACGGCTGCTTGTTGTGGTCATCAGTGGCTCAACGGCGAACGCAAAACCCCACGAGTGCTGAGTTTAAGAGAATTATTGCTGGCAAGCCGACTAAATTGGCAGAACTTTGCTAAGCCTTTTCAGCCTTAAGTGGCATTTTTGTGCAGCAAGCCTTTATTTTCGGTCTTATTAGGGCTTTCCAGTCTCGCCGATAAGCTTCATAATACTTTCATCTCTTTATTTTTTGGTTCGATATGCGCCTGTTGGTTTTATTGCTACTCACGCTGCTTGCAGCTCTTCAACACCGCTTGTGGCTTGGCCAACATAGCGTGATGGAGTATTGGGCGCATAAAACTGAACTCGCCAAGATGGAACAACAAAATGAAGTCTTGGCTAAGCGTAACAAATTACTCAAGGCTGACGTGACTGACCTGCAAATAGGGTTGGATGCGATTGAAGAGCGCGCCCGGAATGAACTGGGTTTAATTAGACAAGACGAAGTATTTTTCCGGATTATTACCCCGCTGGATAAAAAATGACCGCTATTCCTGCTATTGCGACTGTGATCCCAGCCGCTGGTGTTGGCAAACGAATGAAGGCGGATAAGCCCAAACAGTACCTGCCACTTTGTGGTCTGACTGTACTGGAGCAAACTCTGCGTCGCTTAAAACAAGTTGCTGCTTTACAGCAGTTTTATCTGGCGTTAAGCCCGGACGATCCGTATTTTCCCACATTGCCTCTGGCGACTGACCCTCACATTCAACGGCTGGATGGGGGGGCAGAACGTGCCAACTCAGTGCTCAATGCCTTAGTTCAGATTGATGCCAAAGCGTATCCCTGGGTGCTGGTGCATGACGCTGCCCGTCCTGTAGTCAGGGTCAGCGATATCGAACTTTTAATTGGTAGCTGTCTGCAACAAGGTCAGGGTGGAATTTTAGCCACGCCGGTGCGCGATACGATGAAACGTGGTTCTGCCACTGTACAGCATACTGTGGATCGAGCCGATTTATGGCATGCCTACACGCCGCAATTATTTCCTACCGCTTTGCTCAGAGACACGCTGCAACAGGCGTTATCCCAGGGTGTGGCCATTACCGATGAAGCCAGTGCTATGGAATGGGCTGGCTTGCCTGTGCTTTTGGTGCAAGGCCATGCCGACAATATCAAAATTACTCAGGCTGAAGATTTAGCTTTGGCCGCTTTTTATCTGGAGCATTCTGTATGATGCCGTTTCGTATTGGCCATGGTTTTGACGTACACGCTTTTGGTGGCGAAGGCCCTGTTACTTTAGGGGGCGTAAAAATCCCTTATCAGCAAGGTTTGCTGGCGCATTCAGATGGTGATGTGGTATTGCATGCCGTATCAGACGCTTTGTTAGGCGCTATGGCCTTAGGTGATATTGGCCATCATTTCCCGGACACAGACTCAGCCTTTAAAGGCATCGACAGCCGTATTTTATTGCGCAAGGTGTTTGCTGATGTCAAAGCTCTGGGTTATGAAGTCGGTAACCTGGATGTGACTATTATGGCGCAGGCACCAAAAATGGCCCCTCATGTCGATGCGATGCGCGCCTGCATTGCAGAAGATCTGGTCTGTGGTTTATCGCAGGTGAATGTGAAAGCCACCACCACTGAAAAACTGGGTTTCGTTGGCCGCAAAGAAGGCATTGCCGTTGAAGCCGTAGTACTGTTGGTGAAATCCTGATGCAAAAAACAGTGGAACTGCCAAAGTTAAGTTACTTGTACGGCCAGCCTGAAACTACAGCTTTATTACGTGTGCAACCTGATGATTTTATTGTGCACGAAGAACTGAGTTTTATACCGACTGGCGCAGGCGAGCATATGTTGTTGCTGGTGGAAAAAATTGGCCAGAATACTCAGTATGTCGCCAAGCTGTTGGCTGAATTAGTCGGCTGTAAAGCCCGTCAGGTCAGTTATGCGGGTTTAAAAGACCGCCATGCGGTCACTCGTCAGTGGTTTTGTGTGCCAGTGCCTATTAAGCAACAACTGAACTGGCAGGAATGGAACATCGAAGGTGTGAAAATTCTCGACAGTATCCGTCATCAGCGCCGGTTAAAGTTAGGCTCGATAAAATACAATGAATTTAGCCTGACCTTACGGGATGTCAGTGATATTCCTGCTTTATTGCAACGGCTTGAATTGGTTAAAAAAGGCGTGCCGAATTATTACGGCGAACAACGTTTTGGTATTCAGGGCGGTAATTTACGTTTAGCCGAACAACTGTTTTCTGGTGGTGGTATTGAAGATCGGAAAATACGGGGTTTAGCTTTATCGGCCAGCCGTTCTTTTTTGTTTAATTTACAAGTTGATGCCCGGGTCAAAGCTGGTACTTTTAATCAGATTTTGACTGGTGAAGTAGTGCAACTGGATGGTTCAGGTTCGATTTTTAAAGTGCCGGAAGTAGATGACACTTTACGCCAGCGCTTATTGGAGGCCGATATTCATCCAACTGCTGGTTTACCAGGTTTAGGTGAGCCACTAACTACTGCGGATGCGCTGGCTTTCGAGCAACAAAGTCTGCACCATTGGCAGCATTGGGTCGACAAACTGGCGGAGCTTAACGTCAGAGCAGAACGTCGCTCTATCCGGGTTTTACCGGCAGAATTAAAGGCCGAAGTACAAGGCCAAAATGTACAAGTTAGCTTTAAATTATATTCAGGTTGTTTTGCCACTTCCGTATTGCGGGAACTGGTGAATTATCAGGATGTGCAACGTAATTACGCCACTTTGGATTAAGTGTTTTTTTTGGCGACGGCGGGGTAATAAATGCGGATTTTATTAAGTAATGATGATGGTGTGTACGCCAAAGGCATACAGGTTTTGCAGAAGGCTTTGGCAGAAATTGCAGAAGTAACGACTGTAGGACCTGATCGCAATTGCAGCGGAGCCAGTAACTCCCTGACTTTACTGAATCCGTTGCGCACACAGCAACTGGATAATGGTTTTATTGCTGTCAATGGCACACCAACTGACTGTGTGCATTTAGCCATTAGTCAGTTATTGGCACAAGCCCCGGATCTGGTGGTGGCAGGTATTAATCACGGTGCTAATTTGGGTGACGATGTATTGTATTCAGGCACAGTGGCTGCAGCTACTGAAGGCCGGCATTTAGGTTTACCTGCTATTGCTGTATCTCTGGCTGGTCGTGATGAACAACATTTTGCAACTGCTGCTTATGTCACAGTACAGGTGATTAAAAAGCTACAATCCCATCCGCTGCCTGCTGATCAAATTTTAAATATCAATGTGCCTGCGGTGCCTTTAGAGCAATTACGCGGTATTCAGGTGACTCGTTTAGGACGGCGGCATAAAGCAGAAACCATGCAAAGCTCCACTGATCCATGGGGTCGGCCAATTTATTGGTACGGTTCTTTAGGGCCAGAGCTTGATGCTGGCCCAGGCACAGACTTTTATGCCATAGCTCAGGGGTATGCTTCTATTACGCCTTTGCATGTGGATATGACGGCTTATCGAAGTATGGAATTATTAACGGACTGGTTAGATGGAATTGAGTGTTAAGTTATGGCAGTAGTCACCCATCGTAGTGCCGCAGTATTGGCACAAAAACTTCAGCAAGATGGTATTAAGGACCCTAAAGTCTTATCCGCCATTGCGCAAACTCCACGGCATTTGTTTGTTGAAGCTGTATTGGCGCATAAAGCTTATGAAAATACTGCTTTGCCTATAGGGCAAGGTCAGACGATTTCGCAGCCTTATATAGTGGCTAAAATGACCGAATTATTGCTGCAATCACCACAGTGCCAAAAGGTGCTGGAAATTGGCACAGGCTCTGGTTATCAGACCGCTGTACTAGCGAGGTTGTTTTCACAGGTTTGTAGCGTAGAGCGGATAAAGTCGTTGCAGTTTCAGGCGAAACGCCGCTTGCAGCAGCTGGATTTACATAACGTGTCGATGAAACATGGTGATGGTTGGCTCGGTTGGGCGAGTAAAGCGCCTTTTGACTGCATTATAGTCACAGCTGCCCCTCACGAGGTACCACAAGCTTTGTTACAACAGCTTGCTGAAGGGGGTCGTTTAGTGATCCCTGTTGGGGCTCAGGAACAAGTGTTAAGAGTGTTCACCCGGGTAGGGGATGAATTCGAACAAAAAGATGTGGAAGCAGTACGTTTTGTGCCCTTAGTTCCGGGTGAACTGGCTTGATCAAAAGGATGAACTGTTGAAGATATTTCAGTGGATGTATGACAAAGCGTTAGTTTGGGCTAAGCACCGCCACGCCGAACGGTATTTAGCTGGGTTAAGTTTTACCGAGTCGGTTATTTTTCCTATACCACCTGATGTGATGCTGGCTCCTATGGCACTGTCGCAACCTGATAAAGCCTGGCGTTTTGCCTGGATCACCACTCTTTTCTCGGTGTTTGGCGGGATCTGCGGTTATTTTCTCGGTTTATGGCTGTATGAGCCACTAGTGTTGCCAGCCGTCGAATACATGGGCTATCAGGAAACTTTTGCTAAAGTAGAGCACTGGTTTATCACCTATGGCGTGTGGGTGGTGTTTATTGCCGGTTTTTCTCCTATCCCCTATAAGTTGTTTACTGTAGGTGCTGGATTGATGAATATGGCATTTTTTCCTTTTGTTATTGCCTCTTTTATCGGTCGCGCCAGCCGTTTTTTTCTGGTTGCAGGGCTAATGTATTGGGGTGGTGAAAAAATGCAGCAAAAACTGCGTGATATAGTCGACTGGCTAGGCTGGGGAACTGTTGCTGTTGGCGGCATTTTATATCTGGTATATCGCTAACTGATGAAACGTTTTAGTGTCTGTTTTCTGGTCGTGATTTTGTGCGCTTGTAGTTCAAGAGAATCACCAGCGCCTGTGACTACGCTAAACGACATCAAAAACTACTACAAAAAATATCCTCAGGGCGAAACTAGTTCAGGCTACATGGTGCAAGCCGGTGATACCTTATATTCTATTGCGTTCAGGGCTGGGCTGGATTACCGGGAACTGGCGCAATTCAATAATATTTCACCTCCTTATCGCATTTTTGTAGGTCAAACTTTACGTTTTGGCAACATAAAATACACAAATAGTCGCGATGAACAGCGGTTTTCTTCAGTTAAAGTGCCGAAAATAGCCAGTGGCATAGAAATAAATCCTCCACAAAGCCAAAGTAAATTAACAAGTGCTAACAAAGGTATTGCGCCTGACAATCAAACGGGTTATGTTCGAAAGCAGGCAGTAAAGGAAAATGTAACTTCATCAGAAAGTTCTGTTTCCAGTTCTAAAGTGCGGTGGGCATGGCCGGTTCGTGGGCCACTATTGGCAGGTTTTTCCAACGCAGAACATGGTAACAAAGGGTTAGATATAGGAGGCAAAGCAGGAACTCCTATAAAAGCAGCAGCAGCGGGCGAAGTGGTGTATGCGGGCAACGCACTAAGAGGCTACGGCAATCTGGTGATTATCCGTCACAACGACGATTTCTTAAGTGCTTATGCCCATAACCGCAGATTACTGGTGAAGGAGCGTGATACTGTCGCAAGCGGGCAAACTATAGCTGAAATGGGCAATACAGATGCAACCTCTGTCCGGTTGCACTTTGAAATCCGTTTCCGTGGTAAGTCTGTTGATCCAAAACGTTACTTAAAATAAAAAATATAAAATAATAAAAAATATCACCCCGAAAGGGCGAAGAGGTAAGGATACCGGGCAGTTCAGGTGATACCCAAAGCTTGTAGAAGTGGGAGAAGGAAATGGGCCATAAAGATGATGACGATGTAATCGAATTTAAAGAAGCCGAATTAACGGATGACGTTATTTTAGCAGATGATGATAATGCAGAACCCGATTTAGCCGCTTTAGCAGCGGAAGAAGATAATACCCCAGACGACGTTTTTACTGCCAATGATAGCGTGCGAGCTATGGACGCCACTCAGATATATCTGGGTGAAATTGGTTTTTCCCCTTTATTATCCGCCGAAGAAGAAGTGTATTTTTCCCGCCTTGCGCTCAAAGGTGACAAAGCTGCCCGTAAACGTATGATTGAAAGTAACTTGCGTTTAGTGGTGAAGATTGCCCGTCGCTATATTAATCGTGGTTTAGCTTTGCTGGATCTGATTGAAGAGGGCAACCTGGGTTTGATCCGGGCTGTGGAAAAGTTTGATCCTGAACGCGGTTTCCGTTTTTCAACCTATGCCACCTGGTGGATCCGTCAAACCATAGAACGGGCCATCATGAATCAAACCCGAACTATTCGTTTGCCTATCCATGTGGTGAAAGAGCTGAATATTTATCTGCGTGCCGCCCGTGAATTATCGCAACGACTGGATCACGAGCCAACGCCGGAAGAAATTGCAGCTGCGCTGGACAGGCCTGTCGAAGAAGTTCGCAAGATGTTGAAACTGAATGAAAAAATCACCTCAGTGGATACCCCTGTTGCAGGATCTTCGGAAAAACAGCTGCTTGATGTGTTAGCGGATGAAAAAGAATTAGGCCCGGAAACTGAATTGCAGGATGCTGATATTCGTCATCATCTGGTGATTTGGCTGGATGAACTGAATGCAAAACAACGAGAAGTTTTAGCCCGCCGTTTTGGTTTGTTAGGCTATGAGCCTTCGACATTGGAAGATGTAGGTAAAGAAATTGGTTTAACCCGTGAACGAGTGCGACAAATCCAAGTGGAGGCACTGCGCCGCCTGCGTGAAATTGTCACTCATCAGGGCCTGAATATCGAAACCTTATTCCAGGAATAGCAGACGTTATTCTGCACGAACCACAAAAACCTGTTGCCTTGTGTAACAGGTTTTTGTTTTTCTGCTTCTGCTTTTAAGGCTATTGCTGCTCAATCTTAATTAACTTAGCTTTTCTGAGACTCAACTTCAGTTACCAACTTTAGTGCAATGATAGCCGAATAAAATCCCCGCAAATGAGACAGCGCACCGTTAAGTTGAGATGAACTCTATTGCAATCCTTTGCTGGCTTCATTTTTTTCATGTCAGATTTGTTGTTTTTTTGAGAATATTCATTTAGGTTAATTTAACAAGACCATTATTGCGTTCAGATTTTGGTCATGTTTGAACTATAAGTGAGTTGTATCGTGGCTTCTGTTCAATAAATCCATCCAGGGATTACATTAAAACTAAAAGAGAATATAAAAATGCAAAAAAAACACAACTTAAGCAGCCTCACGCTTGCAATGTTGCCGCTCTTAGTTGCTCCTTCGGTTTTGTTCGCTCAAAATCAGGATGCAGCAGATGCTTCTGCCGAAGAGCAAGAGGTGGAAGTCATTACTGTCACATCTCGTAAACGTGTGGAATCCTTGATTGAGGTTCCTATGAATGTAAGCTCGGTGTCTGCTATTGAGATCTCAAACAGGAACTTGATTAATAAAGATGATCTGTATAGGACTCTTGCCGGCGCAGCATCACCTGCAGGTACTCTAATTTTGCGCGGTTTATCAGGCGGCAATAGTGCAGCACCATCTACTACATCTTCATTTACAGATGATATTCCGTTTAATTTTGTTGATTTGTATGACATCGAAGCCGTTGAGGTATTACGTGGCCCACAAGGTACACTGTGGGGGTCAAATGCAATAGGTGGTACGGTTCGGGTTATAACCCAAAAGCCGAAACTGGACACCGTTGAGTTTACTTCTTCATTGCAATCTAAGAATACAAAAAATGTTGAAGGTTTGGATTTACAAGGATGGGCTGCAGTTAATATTCCTTTGATAGAAAATGCCGTTGCTATGCGCATCACCGGACACAGCTCAAATAAACCAGGCGCCATTATCAATGCGGCAACTGGTGTACAGAATGAAGTCAAAGATCAGTATTTACGTACCCAGTTTTTGTGGCAATTAAATGAAGATACTAGCTTCAACTTAGGCTATTACAATGTAACCAATCGTACCGTGGGTACACGTACAGCCGATTTATCACGTCCTAACAGCAGAACATTTGCCAACACTGTAGAAAACCCAGACTCCAACTATGGATATGACGTGAGCTACGGATCTACTCCCTGTGTTGAAGGTCAAAACCGTGCTGCATGTTTTGGTAATGTCTCATCTACACCTGTTAGTAAATACCATATTTGGGAAAGCTTGGATGGATGGTCTAAAGATAATACGGATCTTGTGACCTTAACCGCGAGTGTTGATGACGTGATGGATTTTGCTGACTTCACTTATTCAGGCTCTTATCGCACTATTCAGGAAGATTCTCTGGACAACTGGTCGCGATTGGATATGTCAGATTTAGTTAAAACCTGGATCATCAACTACGACAAAACTTCTCGTGTAACTCACGAGTTTCGCCTTCAGGATTCGGGTGATCTGGAGAATTTCACCTGGACAGTCGGAGCTTTTTATGACAAAGACTGGCGGGGCAATATCCCTAATGCACAGTTTCAATATCACGAAAGTGATGACCGTAGTATAGCTATTTTCTCTGACTGGAACGACTGGGTGGACTGGGATAATTACTGGGGAGAGCTGGGGATTTATAACGTAGGCCAGCTTGGCGAAGCTTTATATGGTGACCGAAGTAAAAACTACAATTTGTACTATGACGGTTCACATGCTAAAGAACTGGCACTCTTTGGTGAAACGACCTACACCATTGAAACCGCGAACGTGGGTAGTTTTGAATTTACAGCAGGTATTCGTTATTACGATTTAGAAGACTACGCTTCATTTGGTTACAGTGGAATTTGGGAAGCGAGAGAAGGTCGTACAGCCTTGAGTGAAGGTGAAGAATCTGGCAACAGGAAAAAGCTGAGCCTTGCCTGGATACCAGAATCTAAAGATATGTCTGTTTATGCTTTATATTCAGAAGGTTACCGCCCAGGTGGGAACAACACACCTTTGGCAGCGGCCTGTAGAAATGATGAATATGCTTCTGGCCATACCACCCGCTACAAGAGTGACAGTATCGACAATTATGAAATTGGTTACAAAGCTAACTTAGGTAAGTTACGCTTTTCAACCGCTGTATACCAGATTGATTGGGATGATGTTTGGGCCTCTGTCTATATGCCTACCTGTGGTTTTAGTTACACAGCAAATGCTGCCAAAGCCCGTTCTCGTGGTCTTGAGTGGGAAAGTACATATAGCTTTGAAAATGATCTGGAGCTGGTTCTGAACGCTTCTTACACTAACTCAGAAATGTTATCAGATGTGCCAGCGCTGGGTGCTAAATATGGCCAGGATATGACCCAAGTGCCTAAGTACAACGCTTATATAGGCTTGGATAAAGGCTTCAACTGGTTTAACAGGCAAACCAATGTTCGTTTAGATGTCGAAGCTTATGGTCAATACAGGTCACATTTTAATGCGCGGGAGGATGGTTCTGATACAGCTGGTACATATCGTCGTGTCAACCTGTCATCCCGTATCGAGTTAAATGACAATGTACGTTTATCGGCATTTATCCATAATTTGTTTGATTCCGAAATTGAGCAATTCAAACA